>JAQIBQ010000422.1 GCA_027859005.1 Prolixibacteraceae bacterium
ATGAACACCTATCATTTTTATGATGTGAATAAAAAAGTTAGTCTGCGAAGCAATAAATATATCAATTAATCCAAAATACGTTTTCTGAACATGGTAGAGTTGTTTACTTTACTAAAAAGAAAGTGTGTTCATTTAAAAAATTATTGCATCAACTGTTTCTGGAATTAGTCGAATTAAATATTTTGGTAGAACTTAAATCTGTTAATTAATCAAAAAATTCTAAACAATAGTTTGCTCTGTTTTGTCATTTCATAAAAAAGAAACAAATGTCAACTATCGTATTTATTCTACTATCAATATTAACTTTTACTGAGATGAAACAAGATTCAATTCAATACAATAAACTCAACGAATTTGAAACTTATGTGATTGAACAAAAAGGAACTGAGCGTCCTTTTGTTGGTGGATATACCGATTTGTTTGAGCCGGGAACTTACGTGTGTAAGAAATGCGATGCGCCACTTTATGAATCGACAGACAAGTTTCATTCCAATTGCGGATGGCCAAGTTTCGACGATGAAATTGAAGGTGCCGTTAAAAAAACTACCGATGCAGATGGGCGTCGGACTGAAATTACATGTAATAACTGTGGTGGGCATCTTGGGCATGTTTTTATCGGCGAAGGTTTTACTGAAAAGAATACGCGTCATTGTGTAAATTCTGTTTCGATGAAATTTATTCCCAAAAAATAAATTGATTTATTGGAATACAGAATAAACTGAAGTCGATCTAGTATTTAATTTCTTTAGTGCTACACTAATCCCTATTTTGCTAAAATTCAATTTCTCAGTTAATTCAGTATTTTCAGTTTTTTATAAAAGTCATATTTATTTGACGCATATTTTGATTAATTTGGATTGAATTAAAAAAACCAATCGCAATGACAACAGCATTAAAGTATATAGAAGAAAATAAAGATCGTTTTCTGAATGAATTATTCGACCTCATTAGAATTCCTTCAATAAGTTCAGAAATAAGTCATTTGCCTGACATGTATAAGGCCGCCGAATACTGGAAAATGCTTTTGCTTGATGCTGGGGCCGACAAAGCCGAAGTATTTGAGACCAAAGGCAACCCTGTGACATTTGGTGAAAAAATAATCGACCCCAACTTACCTACCGTTTTGGTGTATGCTCATATGGATGTAATGCCAGTAGATCCAGTTGGGCTATGGGATACCGACCCATTCGAACCCGTAATAAAAGACGATAAAATTTGGGCACGTGGTGCCGATGACGATAAAGGACAGAGTTTTATGCATGCCAAGGCTTTTGAATACATGGTAAAAACGAATATCCTTCCTTGTAACGTTAAATTTTTAATTGAAGGCGAAGAAGAAATTGGCTCGCCAAATCTTGAAGCATTTTGCGAAGAGCATAAAGAAATGCTCAAGGCCGATGTAATTTTGGTATCCGACACAACAATGATAACACCAGAGCAACCTGCAATAACAACTGGCCTTCGTGGCTTAGCTTATTGGCAAGTTGAGGTAACCGGACCAAATCGTGATTTGCATTCAGGCTTATTCGGTGGTGCTGTTGCTAATCCAATAAATGCACTTTGCAGAATGATCACAGCTTGTACTGATGAAAATAATGCAGTTTCGATTCCAGGATTTTACGATGATGTAAAAGACGTTTCAGATTTAGAAAAGGAATTACTCAATAGCCGACCCTTTGATAAAGAAGAATACAAAAAGGCATTAGAGGTTGATAAATTATTTGGTGAAATTGGATATTCAACCATTGAAAGAACAGGCATAAGGCCATCGTTTGATGTTTGTGGAATTTGGGGAGGATATGCAGGCGAAGGAGCAAAAACTGTATTGCCTTCAAAGGCCTATGCCAAACTCTCAAGCAGGTTGGTTCCTGATCAGGATCATCACAAAGTCGCTCAACTTTTAGATTGGTACCTTAAAAGTATTGCACCTAAATCGGTAAAAGTGAACGTTGAATATTTGCACGGAGGGCAGGCTTATGTGTGTCCAATTGACCATCCTGCCTATAAAGCAGCCGAACAAGCATTGATCGATACCATTGGTGTTCGTCCTGTTCCTGTTCGTAGTGGAGGAAGCATTCCAATTATATCATCATTCGAAAAAGTTTTGGGAATTAAATCTATACTAATGGGTTTTGGATTAGAGTCAGATGCAATTCATTCTCCTAATGAAAACTATCCTTTGGCAAACTTTTTCAAAGGCATAGAAACAATTCCTTTGTTTTATAAATACTTTGTAAAAAATTTAAAATAGATTATAATTTTACGTGACAAAGAGGGCGAAAACTTATTTCGCTCTCTTTTTTTTGTGTTAAACGACAGTATTGTTGAGGGTGGGTGATAATTATTTGGTAATATTGCCGGTAGGCTAGGTTTTTTGGTGGGGGTGTCCTCGGTTTTAATTCAAATTGACATGAAAAATATTTTAATTATTAAATGTGGATCGACACACGATAGTATAAAAGATAATTTTGGTGATTTTGAAGATTGGATTGTTAATCAGTCGAATTTGCCAAAATCTGTTTTTAAGATATTTAATGTATCTGAGGGAGATTTACTTCGCCACCCTAGTGAATACATTGCTGCGATAATAACTGGTTCACATGCCAATGTTAACCAACGCCTTCCGTGGCTTAAGTATCTGAAAGATTGGATTGTAACTGCACGTTACAGTAATATCCCTGTAATGGGTATTTGTTTTGGTCATCAGATTATTGCCGAGGCTTTAGGGGGAAAAGTAATGGCAAACTCTAAAGGGCAATGTATAGGTGCAAAAACGATTCAACTTACAAAGGCAGGTAAAGGTCATCCAATTTTTAAAAATATTGGATCATCTTATGAAGGTTTCTCCCTGCATTCTTTTTATGTGTCTGAATTGCCAATTGGCGCCGAAGAACTTGCTACAAACGAAGAAGGAATTAATTATTCATTTAGTTTAGATAAAATATTTGGTGTTCAGTCTCATCCTGAATTTACAACAGAAATAATGAATGAATACGTAAAAATGCAGAAAAAGATAGATGCTGCTAAAATTAGGTTAAAGTTGAAATCTTCGTTTAAAAACCAATCAATCATATCAAATTTCTTAGACTCTTCATTGAAATTATGATGTTTTTTAAAATTAATGTTAATTTATATGGGGGTGTGGCGCTATTTTATAAATTATTTCCATAAAACGCATTGATATTTGTCTACTATTATTTATTTTGTAACCAGTAACGCGGGAATGAGGTGGAATTATCATAAGATTGTGTTTTCCGCTTACATTTTGGTATTGAATTAGGGAATAAACAAAAGAAATGTTTAACGAATTATAATAAATCAACTATGGCTACATTCCGTTTAGCGGCTTTTCAAAAGCTTTTAGAAAGACAACCCATTGAGGTAAAAAGAGAAGCAGATTTAACATCTGACTATTATGGCACACTTGTTTTCGATAGACCGAAAATGAAAAAATATTTATCGAAAGATTCATATAAAGCAGTAATCGATGCTATTGATAACAACACTACTATTGAGCGTAAAGTTGCCGATGGTGTTGCAACTGGAATGAAAGCATGGGCACTAGAGAATAGTGCAACTCATTATACACACTGGTTTCAACCATTGACTGATGGTACAGCCGAAAAACACGATGCTTTTATTGATCACAATGAAATGGGTGGAGTTGTTGAGGCTTTCTCAGGAAAATTACTCGCTCAACAAGAGCCTGATGCATCATCGTTTCCAAATGGTGGTTTGCGTCAAACCTTCGAAGCACGTGGATATACAGCTTGGGATGTTTCTTCTCCTGCGTTTATTGTTGGTCAAACACTATGTATTCCAACTATTTTTATTTCCTACACAGGTGAAGCACTTGATTATAAATCTCCTTTGTTAAAGTCGTTAAATGCGATAGATAAAGCAGCTGTAGATGTTTGTCAATATTTCGATAGGAATGTTACTAAGGTTTGGGCAAACTTAGGATGGGAACAAGAATATTTTTTGGTTGATGAGGCTTTATACCAGGCTCGTCCTGACCTTTCGTTAACGGGTCGCACCTTGATGGGGCACTCTTCATCAAAAGACCAGCAATTGGATGACCATTATTTTGGTTCAATTCCTGAACGTGTTGGTAATTTTATGGTCGATTTAGAAAACGAAGCATACAAATTAGGTATTCCATGTAAAACCCGCCACAACGAGGTTGCACCTAACCAATTTGAGCTTGCACCTATTTTCGAAGAATGTAACCTTGCAAATGACCATAATCAGCTGATCATGGATCTTTTGGGCAAAGTGGCTCGAAAACATAAATTCCGTTGTTTGTTGCATGAAAAACCTTTTGCCGGTATTAACGGTTCAGGAAAACACAACAACTGGTCGTTGTCAACCAATACTGGTGTGATACTATATGCTCCGGGGAAAAACCCTAAAGGGAATATGCAATTTTTGACTTTTGTCGTTAATGCAATTATGGCTGTATATAAGCACCAAGATTTATTGCGTGCTTCAATTCTTACAGCAGCAAATTCACATCGTTTAGGTGCAAATGAAGCTCCGCCGGCAATTATGTCTGCTTTTCTAGGAACAGAAGTGAATAAAATGCTCGATTTAATTGAGCAAAGTGTTTCGGAAAAGAAAATGTCACCTGAAGAAAAAACTTCATTAAAATTAAATATTGGTCGTATTCCAGAAATTCTTTTGGACAATACCGACCGTAACCGAACGTCTCCATTTGCTTTTACAGGAAACCGTTTTGAATTCCGTGCTGTTGGTTCAACAGCAAACTGTGCTTCTGCAATGATTGCTTTAAATTCAGCAGTAGCTGAACAATTGATTGAATTCAAAGTTGAAGTTGATACGGTTATCGACAAAGGAGTTAAAAAGGATGAAGCAATATTCCAAGTATTAAAGAAATACATTGGTATATGTAAACCTATCCGTTTCGATGGTAATGGTTATAGTGATGAGTGGTTAGTTGAAGCTGCTAAACGTGGTTTAACTAATGTAACATCTGTACCTGAATCGTTAGATGGATATTTAAAAAAATCGTCGAAAGAGTTATTCGCAAAATTGAGAATCTTTAACGAGAAAGAACTTGAAGGTCGTACCGAGGTTGAATACGAGAAATACATGAAGAAAATTCAAATTGAAGCTCGAGTTCTTGGAGATATTGCCCTTAACCATATTGTACCAACAGCCGTTAAATATCAAACAATGTTGGTGGATAATGTAAAAGGCCTAAAAGACGTATTTGGCGACGAGTATAAAACACTTGCCGGAAATCGTATTGAAACCATCAAAGAAATATCTGAACATATTTCTACGATTAGAAATAAAGTGAGAGAAATGGTTGACGCCAGAAAAGTGGCGAATAAAATTGAAAACACTCGCGAATTGGCAGGTGCATACGACAAAGACATTCGTCCTTTCTTAGATGAAATACGTGTGCCAATCGACAAGCTTGAACTAATTGTTGATGATGAATTGTGGCCATTGCCTAAATACAGAGAATTATTATTCAACCGCTAAAATCGAAAATCTACTTTGATATACTGAGAACCGTTCTTTTTTTAAGAACGGTTCTTGTTTTTATATACCTAAAACGATTTTTCTACGTTAAGGTTTTATTGTAAAAATGTATCTTCGGCAAATAGTCGAAAAAATATACCTTTACAATCGTTTTTGAATTTGTAAAAATGCAGCTTATTAGAAAAACTAACATATTATTTTTCCTCTTGTTATTGTTGATTTTTTCGGCATGTTCTAACTCCCGGTTTTCTCGTTCTGCAAGTAAATCATACGAGATAGGAGAATACTACAGCGCCATTGATAAATACATTAAGGCATCAAGAGGTGAAAAAGATCAGGAAAAGCGTTTGGAATACGATTATTATTTAGCCAATGCTTATTGGTATATCGATAATTATAAAAAAGCCGAATTGCGTTTTCGTAATTTAATCAGAAAAGAATATCCCGATAGCTCTCTTGTTTTAAAGTATGCCCACACAAAAAGATATACTGGGAAATACGAAGAGGCCATAGAATTATACAATCAATTTTTAGATTCAGTTCCCGGCAATCAAGAAGCATTAAACGGTATTGAAGCCTGTAGATTGGTCCCCGAATGGGAAGCAAATCCAACGCGCATTGAAGTGAATAAAGAACGTTTTCTGAATTCAAGAGATGCCGATTTTTCACCATTTTTTGTTGGTGGTTTAGACAATAATATCATTTTCACTTCAACTCGAGAAGGTGCTCAGGGAAGAAAGAAAAGTGGTATAACGGGGCAACGTAGTGCCGATTTGTTCAAATCGAACTTCGATATTCAAAAACAACGATGGGAGAAGGCAACACCAATCGAAGAAGATATGTTGGTAAATACAACGCACGAAGAAGGAGCTGCCTCTTTATCTCGAGATGGAAGTTTAATGTACTTTACGCGTTGTAAATTTGAAAAGAAAGGCTCTAATGGAGCAGTTATTTATACAGCCCTCCGAAGTAAAGATGCGTGGAGTGATGCCAATCCTTTGAGTCTAGTTGCCGACAGTTTAGTTGCAGCTCATCCTTCTATTTCAAGCGATGGGCAAACCTTGTATTTTGTGTCTGATATGGAAGGTGGATTTGGAGGCAAAGATATTTGGAGAGTGAAAAAGTTAAGCGATAGTTGGGGTGCTCCTGAAAATTTAGGCAAGGAAATAAATACAACTGGTGATGAAATGTTTCCTTTTATTCGTGATAATGGTGAACTCTATTTCTCATCCGATTATCATATTGGAATGGGTGGGCTTGATATCTTTAAGGCCACATTCGAAAACGATGAAGAGGGAAATAGTACTTGGCTTGTTGAGAATATGAAAGTGCCTGTAAATTCAGCCGGAGACGATTTCAGTATTGCTTTTATTCCCGAAAGAGATCAGGGAATGTTTGCTTCAAACCGAAAAGGCTCTTTGGGCGACGACTTGTATTCATTTGTACTGCCTCCTAAAATATTTAGGGTTGAAGGAGAAATTAAAAATTCGGAAAACGACACACGCGAGCGAAATGCATATATACGTGTTATTGGAACCGATGGTACAATGTTGAAAGTTCGTTCCGAGGATGGAAAGTTTCAATTTCGTATGGCGTCTGAAACCGATTATATTTTTGCTGCATTTAAAGAAGGATTCTTGAATGCGAAGAAAATTCTTACAACCTATGAATTGCCAGAAAGTCAAACTTTTAAAGTTCAACTTAAGCTAACACCAACCGATGCTCCAATTAGAGTTGATAATATTAATTATGAATTTGGAAAATTTGATTTGAAGTCTGGTTCAATAAATGCACTTGATAGTTTAGTTGAGCTCTTAAATATAAATCCAACCGTTGTGATTGAAATTATGTCACATACCGATTATGTTGGGTCAGTGCAATTTAACTCCGAATTATCGCAAAAACGAGCACAGGGTGTTGTGAATTATTTAATTCAGCATGGAATAAATCCCAAACGTTTAGTTGCAAAAGGATATGGCGAAACATGGCCAAAGAAAATTACACGATTACTTGACAAACAATACGAATTCCTGAGTAGAGGCGATGAGTTGACAGAAGAATTCATCCTAAAACTGGAAACTGAAGAACAACAAGAAATAGCAAAAGCAATGAACCGTCGTACTGAATTTCGCGTATTGAGTAACGACTTTAGAGAGACTTATAATGCTCGCTAATAAAAAAAGCCTCCTAGAAATCTAAGAGGCTCTTTATTTATAAACAGAAATTTTATTCAGCAATTGCTTTAAACGGCGATGCTGGTAGTCCTTCGGTATTGAATAGGTTAGGTTCGCAATCGTCGGCCCATGCATACCTAATTTGTTTCGCATTTCTTATTTTCATTGAGCTCGCTACTATTTTATTGCCTGTAATATTTACTTTGGCAGGGTAAAATTTACCATTGGAACCTGCAATTTCAATAAAGTTCGCATCTCCTTTTAATACAAGTCCACTATTAGCATAATCGAATTCAATTTCAACAACATTCTTTTGAAATGTTGCTTTTTTGAATATCGGGCCTGAATAAACAATTTCTTTGTTGTAGTCTTTAGCCAATGCCCAAAGTGCTAAGCGTTCACCTACATCTGTTTTATTGGAAGGGTGAATGTTGGTTGGATTTCCAATGTCCATGGTAACTACCATGCCTGTATTTTTCAACGAAAGTGTTTTAAGTTGTGCATCTCGTATTTCGGCTGTTGGTTCATTTGAATTTGGCCCATAATTATAGGGTGCTATTTGAACATAATAGAAAGGAAAATCGCCTTGGTTCCAGTTATTTCTCCAGTTGCTTATCATGGTTGGGAATAAACGTTCGTATTGTTTTCCTCTGCCAATATTCGATTCGCCTTGGTACCAAATGGCACCTTTTATAGAATAGGGAAGCAGTGGTTCTATCATTCCGTTATAAAGTACCGTTGGGGCATATTGGTTGAGCACAATTTTCATTTTTGGAGAAGCTTCGTAGCTCAAATCATCATCGGCATATTGAAATAAATGGTCGTTATGAAAGGTTGAAGTAGGCAGGTATTTCCATTCTCCTCCTAAATCAATTACAACTTGTTTGTTCGATGTGATTTGTGGTGCTTTTGTTCCAAAAATCCCGCCGCCACCACCAGTATCGATAATTCTAACTGCAACTCTGTTTGTTCCTTTTTTTAGGGTGTTGGCAGGGATTGAATAGTTACGTTCAACATTATACACACCTGCAATTTCATTGCTTCCAATTTTTACTCCGTTTAGATAAGTTGCATCCATGTCGTCAATAGGTCCTAAATACAACTTAAGACTGTTTGAAGTAATGTCGCCATCGAAATCAAATTCTTTCTGAAGCCATACAATCCCATCGAAACCCGGTAATTCATTTTGTTCCCAAAGTGATGGTATCGGAAGTGTTTCCCAATTTGAATTATCAAAGTCAGCACTAGTGTATTTTGAATCGTTTAAATCAATGCCTTTGTATGGATCTATGTTTGGCAAATCAGTTATCGCAATCGATTCTAACTTGTTCAAGAATTCATCAAGTGTTTTGTAATTTTTCTGGGCTTCAATTAAATCTTCTGAGAAATTTTCAAAACCTTCAATTTTTTCAATGTATTCCGATGAAGTCCATGCTTCGGCAGGAGTTCCGCCCCAACTTGAATGAATAAGTCCAATGGGAATACCCAATTCGTCGTATAATTTTTTTCCAAAGTAATATGCGGTTGCCGAAAAGTTTTTTGCATTTTCGGGTTTGCTTTCTTCCCAATTTCCAACACAATTTTTTTCTGGATTTATTGCAATACGCTTTGCAACGGTAAACATTCGAATGTTTGGATTGGTAGAATTTGCAATAGTATTGGCAGATCCCTGAATTGTATCGTTGGGGAGGAAGCCTTGTAGAGGCATCTCCATATTCGATTGACCAGAGCACAACCAAACTTCACCAATCAGAACATTTTCGATAAGTATTTCGTTGCTTCCTGATTCAATTTCGATGGTATAGGGTCCTCCATACGATGGTGTTTCAACTATAACTTCCCATTTCCCATCGGAATTAGTTGTTGTTTTCACTTCGAAACCCCAAGAGGTTTCAACTTCAATTTCAGCTCCAGCCTTACTCCAACCCCAAAGCTTTGCATCTGTATTTTGTTGCAAAACCATGTTGTTTGAAATAATTGCGGGTAAGCTAATTTCATTTTTATTCGACTCGCATGCAAATAACAATAATATTGCTGCAATTAGAAGAAGGTTTTTCATAATTCGTTGATTTTATTTAGTACTAATGCCTTAATTTCAAGATCGTTGTTTTTGCTGGTATTCACCATTTTTAGGCTGATAAAATTTTCATTTTCTGAAAATTCGAGTTCTCCTAGTTTCAAAGTACCCCAACTTTTTTCATATGCTTCTTTTCTTTTAAATTGGTCGGGTGAATTTATAAGTTTTCCCTCGAAAACCTGATCTATTTTCTTCACTATCGAAACTGAGTTATTTCCAATTTCGATAGAATTACCAATGCTTTTTTCAGTTGAAGTATATTTCAATGTGAGTTCATAATTGCCTGCCTTAGAAACCTTTATGTCCCAACTAATTGAATCGGAAGTTTCTTTAAAGTTTAGAAGCCAATCGTTTGCCCATCCATGTCCTTCTTTAAATTTCACATTTCCTTTAATTTGTGCTTCATGTGCTGGTAAGGTTATTTTATTTTGTCCTTCAACTCCAATTGGGATTGAGGTAAATTTGGGCATTTCGTCCATGGTTTTTGTAATCCATTCGAGATAATTATTTAAAAGTTTTGAAGTCAATTCGGGTTCTTCATATTTTAAATTATGTTCTTCATATGGATCGTTAGCCAAATTGAAAAGCATGGTGTCGTTATTGCGGTATACCAATCGATAGTCTCCTGTTCTAACTGCTCCACCCATGTATTCGGGAAATTGTTGGGGAGACTTGTTGTAGAAAATACGGTTTGTAATTAAGCTATCTTCATTTCCTTTCAGCTTATTAACAAGACTCAAACCGTCAAAATCGGGCATCGATTGGACTTCTAGATCTAATAAATCGATCAAGGTTGGCATTATATCTATATGAGCTGAAATGTTATTTAATTGAAGTTTATTCTTTTTGCTTCCAATAATTTTTGAAGGGATGTGCATTATGCTAGGGACTTTAACTCCGCCTTCGTGTACGTGAGCTTTTGTTCCACGAAGGTTTGCATTATATCGGCCAGGCACTGGTCCATTGTCAGAAAGGTAGATTATAATTGTGTTTTCTTCTATCCCTAAATTTTCAACGGTTTTGAGTACTTTATTTACGTTGTCGTCAATGTTTTCGCACATGCCATAAACACATGCTGTTTTATCATCTAAGCCTTTTGCTTTGTATTTATTGAAGTATTTATCGGGAACTTGAAACGGGCTGTGAGGTGTGTTGAAGGGTATGTAACAGAAGAAGGGTTGATCTTTGTTTTTTTCAATAAACTGAATTGCACGCTTTGTTAAATAATCAGGCATGTAACCTTCTGCAATTATTGGAGCACCATTTTCTTCGATTGTTGAATTGAAATAATTGTTCCAATGACCCATGCAAAAACCAACGAATGTTTCAAATCCTTGTTGGTTTGGATGAAAAGGAAAATGTGAACCATTGTGCCACTTTCCGAATGCACCTGTACTATAGCCATTGTCGCGAAATAGTTCAGCCATAGTGTATTCTTCGGGATTCATGTTTTCTTTTCCATTGCTGACCCAATAGGTGCCAGTACGGTAATGGTATTTGCCTGTTAGTAGACTCGCTCTTGTTGGTGCACATACTGGGCTTACGTAGAAATTGTTGAAGCGATAACTGGTTTCGGCAAAACGATCTAAAGTTGGGGTTTCGATAACTGAATTGCCATTGTAGCCAATGTCACCATATCCTTGATCGTCGGTTAGTATCAGTATTACATTTGCTTGCTTTTCAACTATTTTTGTTTGGCACGAAGACAAAATAATTGATACAAAAATATAGGTTAAGGTTCTTAAGTTATTTTTCATTTTATTTTTTTAAAAATGCATTTAACTGAATTTTAAAGGAATGTAGCACAACTACCTGTTATTGCCATTTACTTTACGCGAAAGCTTTGTTGTAAGGCTGAGCGATAAAACACGAGGTAGGCTGGTTATTACACGATTGTAAAATTTTGGTATGGCAACCACTTTCCCCTTTTCTAAAGATTTTACACCATATTCAGCAACATGTTTCGCTGTAGCTCTAAGCATGGTGAATTTTGGTTTATTGTTTCCGTTAGTTTTCTGGAAATTAGTTTGTGTCATTCCTGGGCAAAGTACTGAAATTTTAATGTTTGTATGACTTACTTCGTTTGCAATAGCTTGACAGAAGGAAAGCAAATAGGTTTTTGATGAAAAATAAACGGCCATGATTGGTCCAGGCATAAAAGCAGAGATTGATGAAACAGTAAGAATTTGTCCTGAGTTTCGTTCAAGCATATCTTTTAAAAACAAGCGTATTAAATGCGATGTGGTAATAACTGTTAGTTGAATTAAATTCAATTGCTTCTCCCAACTTACTTCCATAAATGAACCATAGCTTCCAAAGCCAGCATTGTTAATTAATACTTCAATTTCAATTTTCTCTTTTTTTAATTCATCGTAAATTTCATTGGCAATGTTTTGTAAACACAAGTCTTTTTGCATTATTACAACTTTGTTCTTGAAGCTTGATTCAAATTCGTTTTTAATATCTTTCAGTTTTTCAAGATTCAAATCGATCAATACTAAATTGAACGATTTCTGGATGTAAATTTTCGCAAATTCATATCCGATTCCACTTGCAGCTCCAGTAATTAAACAATAGTTGTTCATGCTAATTTTGGTCTTTTAGGTTTTATTGGTGGCAGAATTAACGAATTATTTGTCAGTGAATTTTTCTGGGATTTTTTTCGAAGTAGATATCCCAAGTTCTTTAAG
>JAQIBQ010000174.1 GCA_027859005.1 Prolixibacteraceae bacterium
CCTTTCTGAAAACAGTCACTTACGAAAGTAAACTCCTTGATTTTCAGAAAGGCCAAGCCTTGAAATTGAACTTTTCGATTCAAGCACTTGAAAAAAAAGTAGTTTTCTTGCTGACACTACATAGAATAGAAGATCACATAAGTCTGAAATGCTAAAATTGAAGGTAGTAAATTAACGTCAGTTCGATATCAGGAAAAATAGTATGCTATTGAAATTCAGACATTAAAAAATATTTCTTTGGCTATGGCAGAGCTGACGAGTCAATTATTGACTCTATATCTAACTTGACTAATGACCATTAAAGATGGCGGCATGTAATTTATAAATAGAGTAAGTTCTTTTCTGGAAAGACTTTGGTTAATAGCAAAAAAAAGGACAACCCTAAAGCTGTCCTTTTTTAATCAATACAATGAAAGGTCAATATTATTTTGTCAAATATTTATCGATTTGTACAGCAGTTTCGATGCCACTTGCAATTGCAGTAACGACTAATGTTGCACCATTTTTGGCATCGCCACAGGCAAAAACCTTATCAACACTAGATTTAGTATTGGTAGTTTTTACGTTTCCACGATTATCGTATTCTACTTTCAAGCCATCCAACAATCCTTTGTGCTCAGGAGAAACAAATCCCATTGATAAAAGAACCAATTCAGCTTTAATTACCTCAATAGTTCCAGGAACTTCTTTCATAATCCAGCGTCCGTCTACACCTTTGCTCCATTCAACTTGAGCTACTTCTACACCAACGACTTTACCTTTTTCGGTAAAAATTTGTTTGGTTGCCAAACTCCAACGACGTTCACAGCCTTCTTTATGAGAGCTTGAAGTACGTAAAGTATTTGGCCAATAAGGCCATGGATTATTGTCTAAACGATCTTCTGGTGGTTTAGGCATAATCTCAATTTGAGTTACGCTATTTGCCTTTTGGCGAATTGAAGTACCAACACAGTCGGAACCCGTATCACCTCCACCAATTACCAATACATTTTTACCGGTAGCTAAAATACGTTCATCTTCGGCAAATTTATCACCGCGAACTTTTTTGTTTTGCTGTTTCAGGAATTGCATTGCATAATAAGTACCCTCAACTTCACGTCCCTTAACTTCAAGGTTGCGAGCTTTTGTTGCACCTATAGCCAAACAAACTGCATCGTATTTTTTCAGTAAGTCTGCTTCTTTTACATCAACACCTACTTTAGTATTAACAATAAACTTAATGCCTTCAGCTTCCAAAATTTTCAGACGACGATCGATAATGTTCTTATTCAATTTAAAGTCAGGAATACCGTAACGAACCAAACCACCAATTGCGTCATCGGCTTCGTAAACAGTAACCGTATGACCAATTTGATTCAATTTATCGGCAGCAGAAAGACCTGCAGGGCCTGACCCAATCACAGCTACTTTTTTACCCGTACGAATTTCAGGTATTTGAGGTACAACGTATCCCAATTCGAATGCTTTTTCAATAATAGCATATTCATTTTCACGAATTGTTACCGGTTCGTTATGAAGGTTAAGCACACAAGATTTTTCACAAAGTGCAGGGCAAATACGGCCTGTAAATTCAGGGAATCTATTGTTTGAACTCAAAAGTTCATATGCTTCTTTATATTTTCCGTTAAACAATGCATCTTGCCATTCAGGAATTTTACTACAAACTGTACATGCCCAATGACAAAATGGTATTCCACAATCCATGCAGCGTGAAGCTTGTTCTTTGCGATCGTCTTCATCAAGCATTAACTCAACTTCGCTATAGTCACCAATACGCTCTTGTACCGGACGGTAGCCGCTTTCTCTGCGACCGAACTCCATAAAACCTGTTGGTTTTCCCATAATTTATATCTTTTTAAATCCCAAAAAACAAAATCTAAATCCCAAAAATAAATAATGCATGTTATAAAAACAGCTCTGTTTTGGTTTTTGTATTTTTTGTGATTTGTTATTTACTAAATTTATTCGTGACGACGATCGTCAACTGATTTTTGTAATTCTGCTTCAATTTTACGCAACTTCTCTTCTTCCAAAATCTTCTTGTATTCGAATGGAATAACTTTCACAAATTTTGGTAAGAATTCATCCCAATTTGTTAGAATTTTAGCCGCAAGATTACTTCTTGTTTGCGTTAAGTGCTCGTCAATCATTGTTTGTAATTCAACAATATCAGCTTTGTCTTCAACTGCGCTTAATTCAACTAAACCTTTGTTACAATAGTAATCGAAATCACCATCAACATCAAGCACGTAAGCTATACCACCACTCATACCAGCCGCGAAGTTACGGCCCGTTTTTCCAAGAACAACAACGCGTCCACCAGTCATGTATTCACAACAGTGATCTCCAGTACCTTCAACAACCGTATTGGCACCTGAATTACGAACAGCGAAACGTTCACCTACCACACCTTTAATGTAAACATTACCAGCAGTAGCACCATAAAGAGTTGTATTACCTACAATAATATTTTCGGCAGGATCGAAGGTTGATTTTGAACGAGGAACAACGGTTATGTTACCACCCGATAAGCCTTTACCCAAGTAATCGTTCGCATCTCCTTGAAGTCGCAAATTCACACCTTTAACGGCAAATGCGCCAAAGCTCTGTCCAGCAGATCCATGGAAAATACAATTGATAGTATCGGCAGGAAGTGCATCTTCGCCATAACGTTTTGAAACTTCACCAGAAAGCATTGCTCCAACAGTACGGTCGGTATTTTTGATATCGGTTTCGATCCATACTTTTTGTTTGCTTTTGATAGCTGGATTGGCATCTTTTATTAAAGAACGATCTTTGTGATCATCTAAATTTAATGTATTTGGATGAACGTTGCGAATTGCAAAAAGTTCAGCTTCTTTTGGTTTGAATAATATTTTATCAAAATCAATCTTTTCTGATTTCCAATTTTGAACCGATTTGTCAACTTCCAATAAATCAGGTCGTCCAATAATGTCATCCATTTTGGTATATCCCATCTCAGCAAGGCATTCGCGAATTTCTTCTGCAAGAAACTTAAAAAAGGTTATAACATAATCTGCCTTACCAATGAAACGTGCACGTAATTCCTCGCTTTGGGTTGCTATACCCATAGGGCAAGTGTTTAAGTGGCATTTACGCATCATTACACAGCCCATAACAATAAGAGCACTTGTACTGAATCCAAATTCTTCACCTCCGAGACATGCCATTTTCACAACATCCAAACCAGTTTTCAACTGTCCATCAACTTGTAATTTTACACGACGACGAAGGTCGTTCATGACTAAAGTTTGTTGTGTTTCGGCAATTCCAAGTTCTGGTGGCAAACCGGCATGCTTAATTGAGCTAGCTGGTGATGCACCTGTACCACCATCGTATCCGGCAATAATAATAACATCGGAAAACGCTTTCGATACACCTGCTGCAATTGTTCCTACTCCATCTTCAGCAACTAATTTCACTGAAACCTTGGCTGCAGGATTTGTTACCTTAAGATCGTAAATCAACTGAGCCAAATCCTCGATAGAATAAATATCGTGATGAGGAGGAGGTGATATTAAAGTAATACCAGGTGTAGAGTTACGAGTTTTAGCAATAATCTTGTTAACCTTGAATCCTGGTAACTGACCACCTTCACCCGGCTTAGCACCTTGAGCTACTTTAATTTGTATTTCTTCGGCATTCGAAAGGTAGTTATTGGTTACACCAAAACGACCAGAAGCTACCTGTTTAATTTTACTATTTTTAATGGTGCCGAAACGAGCTGGATCTTCACCACCCTCACCAGTATTGCTTCGTCCACCAATGGTGTTCATTGCAACGGCTAATGCTTCGTGAGCCTCTTTACTAATTGAACCGTAAGACATAGCGCCTGTTACGAAACGCTTCATTATATTCTCAATAGGTTCAACTTCAGATATATCAATCGCTTTTGCTGGTTTTAGTTTAAGAAAACCGCGAATAAGGTGAGTTTTATTGTCGTTATTCGCCCGTTCTGAGTATTCTTTAAATTTTGAATAATCATTGGTACGTGTACTCCACTGTAATAATCCAATTGATTCAGGATTCCATGCATGACGTTCACCATCTTGACGATAAGCATATACACCTTCATTTTTCAATTGAAATTTTTCATTGCTTGCAGCGAATGCTTTGTCGTGAAACATTAAAGCTTCCTTCGTTAATTCCTTAAAACCAACACCACCTATACGAGAATGAGTTCCTTTAAGATATTTTCCTGCTATATCGGGATGTACTCCTAGTGCTTCAAAAATTTGGGCACCGTGATAACTTCTCAACGTTGAAATTCCCATTTTTGAGAAGATTTTTAATAAACCTTTCTCAACAGCCTTAATATAGTTTTTACGTGCATTGCCATATTCACCTTCCACTTCTTTCGTTTTCACTAAGTCATCGATTGTAGCAAAAGCGAGGTATGGATTTACAATACTTGCACCATATCCGAATAACAAAGCAAAATGCATTACCTCACGAGCCTCAGCAGTCTCAACGATAATTCCAATTTGCATCCGTTTTTGCTTCTGGATTAAATGATGGTGAACTGCTGCAGTAACTAATAGAGAAGGCAGAGCTGCCATTTCTTTGCTGATAAAACGGTCTGATAAAATAATAAAATTCATTTCATCGTCTACCGCTTTTTCGGCTTGAGCTAATATGTTTTCTAAGGCCTTTTTGAATCCTTTTTCACCTTCCTTAGCAGGAAAAACCATAGGTATGGTTGCATGGGTGAAATAGTCATCTTTTATATCCTTTATTTTACCTAAATCGGTATTGGTAATAATAGGATGACGGAACTTAATCATTTTTGCATGTTCCGGATTTTCTTCAAGTATATTTTTATTTAAGGCGCCAATGTAGTTGGTTAACGACATTACTAACTCTTCACGAATTGGATCAATTGGCGGGTTGGTTACCTGAGCAAACAACTGCTTGAAATAGTTGAAGAATCGTTGTGGCTTGTCAGAAAAAGCAGCCAATGGAGAATCGTTACCCATTGACGCAGTAGGTTCCATGCCATTCGTTGCCATGCCTTTAATTAATCCACGTATGTCTTCTTTGGAGTAACCAAACTCTTTAAGGTAGGTTTCATAATCGTCGCCCATGGCAGAAGCAACACGAGTTTGAACCTCAATGTCTTCTAACATTAAACGGTTTTCCTTGATCCAGTTTTGGTACGGGTTACGTTGAGTTAATTCCTTTTTAACCTCTTGGTCAGGGATGATGATACCTAGTTTTGTATCGACTAGTAATATTTTACCAGGTCGTAAACGGCCTTTTTCTTTAATGCTTGCAGGATCGAAATCTTGTACACCAACTTCAGAGCCCATCACCATTAAATCATCGTTCGTTAAAATATAACGAGAAGGACGAAGTCCGTTGCGGTCAAGCGTTCCTCCAATGTAGCGTCCATCAGAGAATACAATTGATGCGGGACCATCCCACGGTTCCATAATAGTTGAATGATACTCATAAAAAGCTTTCAAGCTATCAGGAATTGGATTTCTATCGTTGAACGATTCTGGAATCATCATACACAAGGCATGATGCATTGGACGTCCGGCCATGTGCAAAAATTCAAGCACATTATCGAAAGATGCAGAATCAGATTTTCCGGGTTCAATAATTGGTAGTACTTTCTTTAAGTCATCGCCAAACACTTCTGACTTAAGCAGTGATTCACGAGCGTGCATCCAAAGGCGATTTCCACGAACTGTGTTTATTTCACCGTTGTGAGCAACAATACGGAAAGGCTGAGCCAATTCCCATGTTGGAAATGTATTTGTACTAAATCGAGAGTGAACTAATGAAATCGCACTTTTTAAATCAGGGTTTTGTAAATCGAGAAAGTAAGCAGGAACCTGATCAGGAGTTAACATTCCTTTGTATATCATTGTTTTGGTTGATAGACTAGGGAAGTAAAATGCTTTTTTATGCTTCAATTTTGAGTTTAGAACTTCGTGCTCGCTTAACTTACGAACAACGTATAATTTACGTTCTAATGTATCTTGTTCACGTTTAATTTTTGATTTAATGAAAACCTGAACAATTGTAGGCTCAGCGCGTAATGCGATTTCACCAGGTGCTTTTTTGTCAACAGGAACTTGGCGTACGTGAAATAGTTCTAGTTGCTCTTCTTTACAAAATTGTTTCAGAATTGAAATACACAAATCTGCTTCTTTTTTCACTTTTGGAAGAAACAATAAACCGGTACCATACTGCCCAGCATCTGGTACGTCAATGCCTTGTTTCACTATGAATTCGTGTGGAACTTGAATTTGAATACCTGCTCCATCGCCAGTTTTTGCATCGGCACCTGTAGCACCACGGTGATTCATACGTGCTAAAACCTCAAGACCACGCGAAACAATATCGTGTGATTTTTGGCCTTTAATGTGAGCCACGAAACCAATTCCACAGTTGTCGTGTTCATTTGCAGGGCTGTACAAACCTTGTGCTTCTGGTAATCCGTTTTGCATAATAGATTCTTTTATCATGAAAATTATTTTTTAACACACCTAACTCCCAAACAACTTTTAAAATGTTGTTTTTCGACCTTTATTTAATATTGAAATATAAAGCAGATTTGCTCAATTTCGAATTTAGCGGTATCAAAAATAGGCATTAACGCATACATATACAATCATTCAGATATATAGGGTATTTTGATGGATGTAATGAACGAAACAAAAACTGCTATAAGATTTTGAATTGAATGGCTTAATATGTAGTAAGTGAGGTTGTTATAAGTTTGATTTCTTTGGGTGTCCAAGTAGTGTATGAAAAGTAATTTACAATCAATTTAATCGGGCAATACTGCATAGAACATCTTTTTTACCACTTCTATGCAGTGCTTCTTTAATTGCTTGATATGTATAGTGATATAGGGTTTTGTTTCGGATTTTAAATAGAAAACACTACCGTTCATCTCAGTTACAAGGACTTGGTTTGTTAATTTTACCTTATGAAAGCTTCAATAGGTCAGAAATGGCACTTTCAACAAGAGAAAAATTGAATTCTGAAAGCACATTTTGCATTTTCAACTCTATTTGATCGTTGCACAAATTTCCAATACTACCTTGATGGGTATGTTTTACCTTTTTCATTGGAACAAAATTTTTGTCCATTATTTTTTGAGCTACATGTTTGTAAGCATCACGAAAAGGCATTCCTTCATTTACCAACTTATTCACTTCTTCAACACTAAAAATTAAATCATATTTTTTATCATCAAGTATTTTCGAATTAATTTTCATGTTCTCGATAGCATAAGTTGCAATTTTCAGGCAATTTTTCAATTCTTCGAAGGCAGGAATGAATACTTCTTTTATAATTTGAAGGTCGCGAAAATAACCACTTGGCAAATTATTAATCATTAATGTAATTTCATTTGGCAGTGATTGCAACTTATTGCAATGAGCGCGCAATAATTCAAAAACATCAGGATTTTTTTTGTGTGGCATTATACTCGACCCGGTTGTCATATTATCGGGAAGTGTTATAAATCCAAAATTCTGGCTCGTAAATAAGCAAACATCAAAAGCCAATTTTGAAAGAGTTGCAGCAATTGACGACATTCCAAATGCGACTGTTTTTTCAACTTTCCCTCGGCCCATTTGTGCATATACCACATTGTAGTTCATGTTATTGAATCCCAATAGATCTGTAGTCATTTGTCGATCAAGTGGAAAACTCGAGCCATAACCAGCAGCAGAGCCCAGTGGGTTTTGATTCGTTATTTTCCATGCCGAATTCAATAAAAGTAAATCGTCTGTAAGACTTTCGGCATAGGCTCCAAACCACAAGCCAAATGAAGAGGGCATAGCTACCTGTAAGTGTGTATAACCAGGGATTAAAACATCTTTCCCATTTTCACTACGCTTTATCAGAACATCAAACAATTTGCTTGTGAGCTTGGTTAGTTCTTGTATTTCGTTACGAGTGAATAGTTTCAGATCAAGCAATACTTGGTCGTTACGTGAACGTCCACTATGAATTTTCTTACCTGCTTCACCTAATTTTCGGGTAAGCATTAATTCTACTTGAGAATGAACATCTTCAATACCTTCTTCAATTTCAAAATTTTCGTTTTGGATTTTCTGATAGATATTTACCAATTCTGCTTCAAGTAAAGGAAGATCTTCATTTTTTATTAAACCAATTGAGTGAAGCATTTTTACATGAGCTAGAGATCCTAAAACATCGTAGGGTGCTAGAAATACATCCAATTCACGGTCTTTACCAATTGTAAATTTCTCGATTAATTCGTCTACGGGAATACCTTTTTCCCATATTTTTTCAGGGTTTGTTTTGTTGTCGCTCATAATATCTATCTTAAATCTCCACAAAAATAGTGAAAAGGATGCAATACACCTTGCTACAAAAATAAGGTCAAATCAGAAAGATTTACTTATTTTGGAAATCGAAACCATGAAATACAATAAATACATAACTTTTCTATTAATAACGCTCGGTATTATTGTTCTTGCGATTGGATTATTCAACCCATATACTGGCGATGCAGGTAATATGTTATCTAGTTTGCTTTTCTTCTTTTCAACAAAGAGTATTTTAGTTTGGTTGTTGTACGAGCTTTTCAAATATCAAGCATTCTTTAAAAACTGCAATTTTGTTTAATGACAAAGCAGAAATAGACGCTCCTTTTTACTCATGGCGATATGCTCAATACGAACCTTTTTTCTATTTCAACTCTAAAAAAGGATGTAAGCTTTGGGATGAAAGTATTTATTCTCCACCTGACCGAATAACGATGCTATAAAAACAAAAAAATGCATGGTTGTTGGTTGACGAATGGAGTCGTTATCAAGTCACAACCACTGGCGTTGCTTTTTTACAAGAATATGAATTCGAGCACTACTGGTTAATCGATATAAATTATAAATTTATGAACTCCCAAAATTGACATAAATCTGAATAAAATGTACTTAATTGTACCGGACCAATAGTGTCCTAAACGATTCGTTTAAACTGTTATATATTGAAAGAAATGAGTGAGTTATCGGTTGTAAACGAATTTGAAGGATTGTTTTTTACAATGCATGATTGGCCTCGTTTAAAATGATCTTTTGTTTTATTGAAATCTTTAGAAAGACCGGGTAGCTTCGAGCTGGTGAGAAGATCCCCCGGCCGCACTTAAGATTTCG
>JAQIBQ010000207.1 GCA_027859005.1 Prolixibacteraceae bacterium
GAAAAATAGTATACTATTGAAATTCAGATATTAAAAAAGAATTCTTCGGTTATGGCAGAGCTGACGTGTCAATTGTTATTAGAAAAAAGTCATTTATTGACTCTAGATTTAATTTTTCTAGTGACCAATGACGAACAATTCTCAATTTCAGTAAGGACTTCTTTTATTTCAAGAATAGACTTCGATTTTTTTATCTGTTTTTTTTGCCTTTTAAGGCAAGGGAATCATATTAGTAAGGTGTTAAATTGGTTCTTTATTCTGTTTAAGGCATGGCCTTGGTCTTTACTATCAACTTCAATATTTTCTATTAAATCTAACATGAAATGAATAAGGGGTTCATTTTTTGTTTTCTCATTGTATGTATAATTGTTTTTCAACTGGAGGGCAAGAAATGGATTCTCTAAAAGGCCTCTGCCAATCATTACCTGACTCTCACTTCCTAATTCTGTTGATAGTTTATTGAAATCAGATACCGACTTTATATCGCCATTGTAGATAAATGATGCTTCTTTGAAAAGAGCCTTGCATTTTTTGAATACTTCAATTGACGCTTCTCCCTTATATAGCTGTTTAGCTGTTCTTGGATGTACTATAATATGTTGAAATTTTTCAATTGGAATTCCATCTAAAAATCGATAAATCTCGTCAGAATTTTCAATCCCTGAACGAAGTTTTATACTTACGTTTAACCTGGTATACTCTTCGATGTATTTAACGCTTTCAACTATGAAATCTGGCTGTTGAAGCAAAGCTGAACCTCTCCCTTTTCTTATTACCATAGGATAAGGACAGCCGGCATTTATGTTGACCGTTTTATAGCCTTGTTCAATAACTTTGTTTAGAAGTGTTTTTAATTCATTTGTATTTGCGGGTAGTATTTGAGGTATTAGTTTGTTCTTATGATGTTGTCTTGCATTCAAAACAATATCTGAGTCTGAATGAGTGCTTAAATCGTTGTTTAACGAAAGGTAAGGGGAATAATAATAATCAATATTGCCAAAATGCTTATCGAACATTTCACGATATACTTTGTCAGTAAATCCTTGAAGTGGAGCAAAGTGTATAATTGGTTTTGACTGAGTTTCTATGTTCATTTTTTAAACAGTAATTCAGTAAAATTAATATTATCTTTGACAAGTAAATATTATTCGGATGGCATCCATTGATTCAACTTTAGACCTTTCAATTTTTGATACAATATCTGATTCCCAAATACAGAAAATGGACTCCGTTACTACCGCCAGTGACAACGAAACTTTATTCAGTTCAGTAAAAAAAGAACCATTTTTAAGTGATTGGTCGGTTGTGTTTATTATTGTTGCTGTAGCATTATTTGCATCGGTTCGTGTAACTTCTGGAAAATATTTTCATTTCTTAATACAGTCTTCATTAAACAGGCAAACAGCAAATCGCTTATACCGCGAACGCATAAATAATATTTTGCATCCATCTTTTCGATTAGATATTTTATTTAATCTTACTCTAGGACTTTATCTTTTACATGTAGAATCCTATTTTTTCAGCTCATTTATTTATTCTGAATTAGTAGTCTTTTTATTAAATGTACTTATTTTATTGATGTTTAATTTGAGTAAATTTCTACTATATCGATTAAGTGGTTTACTTTTTAAATGCCAGAATGAGATTAGTGAATATATCTTCTATTCAAAATCTAGCAATAGAATTATGGGGGTCTTTCTATTCCCAATTGCTGTTTTATTGCTCTTCCAGAATGGAATTTGGAGAGAATTATCGCTATTTATAGGCTTAATTACTATCTTAATACTTAGTGTTAGCAGTCTATACAAGGGTATTCGAATAATAGGGCAGAAAGATATTTCTATTTATTATTTGATTTTATACCTTTGTAGCCTCGAAATTTTACCCCTTTTGATAGTGTGGAGGATTTTGTTGAATATGTAAGACATTTGTCGAACCTTGAAAAATATTAGGTTTTGAAAATCAAAAGAATACTAGTTTCCCAACCCAAGCCAGCATCGGCTAAATCGCCATATTTTGAATTTGCTGAAAGAAACAACGTAAAAGTTGACTTTCGTCCTTTCATTCAAGTTGAAGGGGTTTCATCGAAAGAATATAGGCAAACCAGAGTAAATGTATTGGATCATACGGCTGTTATTTTAACTAGCCGTACTGCAATCGATCATTTCTTTCGTATCTGTAACGAATTGAGAATAACTGTTCCCGATTCATTCAAGTATTTTTGCGTCTCGGAAGCAACTGCTTTCTATTTGCAGAAGTATATTGTTTATCGCAAAAGAAAGATTTTTTATGGCAATGGAAAATTTACAGAATTAACCGAAATCATAAAAAAACATACGGACGAGACTTATCTTGTCCCGCTTTCGCACATTCACAAACCAGAGATTCCTCAGTTACTTGATGATGCAAAAATCAATTATTCTAAAGCTATTTTGTATAAAACAATTAGCAGTGATTTATCTGATTTAAAGGATGTTAATTACGATGTATTGGTGTTTTATAGTCCTTCAGGAATCAAATCGCTGATACAAAATTTTCCAGAATTTAAACAAAATGAAACTCGAATCGCGTCATTCGGCCCATCAACTGCTAAAGCAGTTAAGGAGGCAGGGTTTAGGCTTGATATTCAGGCTCCTAATCCACAGGCCCCTTCAATGACGATGGCACTTGAACAGTACATTAAAAAACAAAATAAGAAGTAAAGTTTCAATTTTCATATTAATTGTATAACTTACTTTTGTATGAAAAAACTTACCCTTTTTCTACTTGTGTTTACAAGTTGTATTGCTACTGTTTATTCTCAGAAAAGAATTGCGGAATTTGTGTGGACTAGGTTAAGCACAGAGTATGGCGATTTTGATATTCCAGGTAATAGTCAGTTCCAGACAGCGACTCTAGTTGCAGATTTTTCAAAGAATGGGAAAGATGAATTTATGGTTGTTGAGAAAACAGGTAATCCATCTGTTGTGATGTATTTACATGATGAAGGCAATATATTTGAGAAATATACTATTGAAAGAAGAAAATTGCAAGTTGGCGAAAGTGCCGATTATTGTGATATTGATGGTGATGGTGATTTAGATTTTGCGATTGGAAGCGAAGATTCAAATGAAATTTGGTGGTGGGAGAACCCATATCCTAAATTTAACGCTTCAAAGAATTGGAAAAGAAGATGCATTAAAAAAAGTGGTGATGTCTTACATCACGATATATCTTTTGCTGATTTTGATGGTGATGGTGAAATTGAATTAGCATTTTGGAATCAAGGCTGTAAAACTTTATTTATTGCTCAAAAGCCAGAGAAGGTATTGAAAGTGAATGAATGGGAGTATGAGGCAATATTCACCTATTCAACCGATGGGCAAATGCTTCAACGAAGTAATGGAACAGAATTGGACTTAAATGGTCCCAACTTTCATAGTGGAATGTCAAAGGCCGATATTGATTTAGATGGAATTACCGATATCGTTACAGCGGGCATGTGGTTCAAATATTTGGAAGGTAAATACATTGCGAATTACATCGATCTAAGTTATACTGCTGCCAGAATAGATGCTGGGCAATTGATCGAAGGAAATAGACCCGAGGTTGTTATGGTTGCTGGGCATGGTATTGGCCCTCTTGTAATGTATCAATTCGTAAACAATACTTGGGTGCCAACTATTCTTGATAAAACAACCCGTAGAGCACATACACTTCAGATAATTGATTTCGATAAGGATGGAGATCTTGATATTTTCACTGCTGAAATGAAAGTTAAAGAAGTGAGAAATCCGAACGTCATATTGCTCTTGAATAATGGCAATGGAGAATTTGATAAAATTGTAATTGCGAATAATTTTGGATCACACAATAGTGGAATAGGAGATGTTGATGGCGATAATGATTTAGATATCATTGGGAAACCATTTGCTTGGGGGACACCTCGTATTGATGTGTGGCTAAACAATGGAAAATAGAACTTATAATACCGATTACATAGAAAAGGGTTGCTTCGTGGAGTAACCCTTTTGTTTTATCACATAATTATCTTTATAAAATAAGAAAATACTTATTTTTGGCGTCAAATAAATAATATGAATAGAAGAGATGTTGAGGTGATGGCACCCGTGGGTTCATATGAATCATTAAGAGCTGCAATTCAAGCAGGAGCAGGTTCCGTTTATTTTGGCGTTGAGCAGCTTAATATGCGAGCGCGTTCAGCGAATAACTTTACATTACTTGATCTTAAAAAGATTACAGAAATTGCGATTGAAAACAACGTAAAATCTTATCTCACTGTCAATACCGTAATTTTTGATAATGAGTTAGATAAACTCGAGGAAATAATAAAAGCCGCGAAAGCCGCGAATGTTAGCGCAATTATAGCTTCTGATATGTCGGCAATATCAATTGCTCGACGTTATGATGTTGAAGTTCACATCTCTACCCAGTTGAATATTACAAACATCGAAGCTTTAAAGTTTTATGCTCAGTTTGCAGATGTTGTTGTTTTAGCCCGAGAAATGAATATAGGACGTATATGGGAAATTAGTCGACAAATTAAAGAGGATAATATAACCGGACCAAAAGGAGAACTGATTCGTCTTGAATTGTTTGTTCATGGTGCATTATGTATGGCTACTTCTGGTAAATGTTACTTGAGTTTACACGAATTAAATTCATCAGCAAACCGAGGAAGTTGTATGCAGGTTTGCCGTCGAGGTTATATTGTCACCGATAAAGACACTGGAAACGAATTTGAAATAGACAATGAATACATTATGTCGCCCAAAGATTTGAAGACGATTCATTTTTTAAATAAAATACTCGATTCAGGTATTTCTGTACTTAAAATTGAAGGTAGGGCTCGTTCTCCCGAATATGTAAAAACGGTAGTTGAATCATACCGCGAAGCAGTTGAGGCATATTTCGACAACGATTTTTCCGACGAAAGAATTGCTTCTTGGGATACTAAATTAGCATCTGTTTTCAATCGCGGATTTTGGAATGGTTATTACTTGGGGCAAAGACTTGGAGAGTGGAGTAAGAATTATGGTTCTCAGGCAACAACACGGAAGATTTATATTGGGAAAAGCCTTAACTATTTTAATAAGATAAAAGTAGGAGAGTTCAAAATTGAGACACAAATTTTAAGTGTTGGCGATCAAATTATAATAACGGGACCAACAACCGGTGTAATTGAAACTACAGTAACTGAAATTAGAGTGGATCTTAAACCAGTTGAATTTGCACAAAAAGGGGATGTTTGTTCTAGACAAATTGGTGCTAAAATTCGTAGAGCTGATAAATTATATAAGATTGTTGATTCAAAGGATGTTCGTAAACAATAAAACAAGAATTCGTTTGTTTTTTATATTGATTGCGGATAAGAATAAAACGCAATAATTATTACTTTTTTTAAATCATTTCGAGTTAAAAATTTAGTTAATTTGAAATGACCAAATTTGATTATATATTTTGATACCTAAAATAATTATTATAATACTTTTAACAATTGCTGTGTCTTCTTCATATGGGCAAGGATGGGTGGTTGACGAAAATAACTTTGAAACCAATTGGAACTTTACCTTTCAGTATGGTAGAACTGCACTATTAAGTGAGGTTACCAAAGATTTTAGCGGTTCAAGTAACGACATGAACAACCAGTCGGATTGGGGTTTTAATTTGCAAATTGCTAAAATGGTTTGGGACCAAGTCGATCTGGGTTTTGAATTCGGTGTATCTAACTACAAAGGCTATAAAAATTTTTCTGGAAATGTAAATTGGTTAATGCTACATTCTACTTTCAATAATACGAGTAATGATTATCAGCCATTTCCTATTTATTACGATTCAGACGTTACTAATTTTTCGTTCTATATCAAATATAACTTCATCAACTTTAGCACATTCACTAGAGGGTATTTAAAACTGAATATATACAGTAAGTTAGCAGTTGGCTTACTATTGCCATCGGTTGAAATGGGCTTTAAAGACAAGGCCAACTATGAATTTACAGGGTTATCTCATCCATTGTATTTGAAAGGAAGATATCCTAGTCCACAAAAAGATTCTCATTTTATAGTAAGTCCTGCTCTTGGTCTAAATTATCAGTTAAGTGAACGTTTTTTTTTATCTGCCGAAACTAGTTTTCAATTAATTGGAGCTGATAATATAGATGGCATTCATAATTTTAGTACTGAATTATCGCCTGATGTAACTAATTCTATAACTCCAGATTATAGAATAGATGTTTACGATCTTACGGCTAAGTTTATGGTTGGTGTAACCTATTTCTTCAATTTCGATACGCACAAGCAACAACGGGAGAAAGATTTACCTTGGTTTGAAAATAGGTACCGTTCATATTATTCAAAATTCCACAAGCAAACCACACAAAAGGATCGACAAGATAGATTGCCTTTTTATCACGATCAGTTTAAGTCTGAGAAGTAACGATTAAATGCTTATAGAAATGTCAAAACGAAAAGCTATTTTACTGATTATAAGTGTTCTTGCAATACTTATTTTATTCTATTCTCTTTTTTATAATTCAAGTTCTAGTTTAAGTCATTCCTCGGCCTTGGTGGCAATACCCCCAACAAGTCCACTTATTATAGCAATAGATGAACCTGTCGATTTCTTTGAAAAGAGTATTTCAAACGAAATGTTTTCCTCTTTAAAAACAGTACAACCATTTAAGGAGGAAGTGGAATCAATAGAGCAATTCATCTCTTTCTTAAGTGATAGTGAAACAACGTCAAAATTATTAAAAGGGAAGAAAATTATTATTTCATTTAACTATAGTGGGAAAAGTGATGTGAATTATTTATTGCTTTTCTCAGTTAAGAATAAGGTGGGATTGGAGCTATACAACAGGGCATTAAACGAAATGAAAGCAAATACTAGCTTAAGTGTTGAATCAAGAAAGTACAACAAGGTTATTATTAATCAAATAAATGCAACGAATCAAAACTTCTTTGTTGCTAATCATAATGGGTTAATACTTGTAAGTGAAAAATCGATATTAATTGAAGAAGCAGTACGACTATCAAACTCTGATTTCGCCAACGAAAATCCTGAACTAGAACCCTTGCTTAAAACGGTTGGAGCACAATCTGATTTACAGATATTTGTAAATCACAGTAAAATTGATCGATTAGTATCAAAACAGTTATCGAATCCGTTACAAAAAAGATCAGCGTTATTGAAAATATATAGTGGATGGACTGAATTAGATGTGAACTTAAAAGATGATAAGTTACTATTAAGTGGTTTTTCAAATGGGAATAAGGATCAAAATTATTATTCTGGAGTTTTCCAAAATCAGGTGCCTATTACTTCAAAAATTGAAAAAGTTCTTCCTTCATCAACAGCATTTTATTTGGGAATGAATTTATCGAATGTTGAAAATTTCTGTGTTGATTTTGAGTCATTTTTAACAAATAGGAACCTAAATTTTCAACGCGAAGATCAGCTATTAAAGTATAGCAATTCAGCCGATCAAAACATTCAAGAAATATTTGCCGACATTTTAAATAAAGAAGTAGCTTCTGCAGGGATAAATGTCGATCAGAATAATCCAACAGCTGGACGAGTTTGTATTGTTGATACGAAAAGTGGAAGTACTGCTATTTCAAAAATATTGGAAATTCAGCAGGCATATTTAATTTCGAAGAAATTAAGTCAAGCCGATTGGTCGAAAGATTACAGTATCGATAGTGAAACCAGTTTTTCAATATATAAATTCCCATATCCGCAACTGCCAACCGTTCTATTTGGCCAGTATTTTAAGGGGGTTGAAGCAAATTGGTTCACCGTATACGATAATTACTTAATATTTGGAGATTCGTTTAGAACCGTAGCTAAAGTTGTTCATGCAAATATTTTAGGTGAAACACTTTCGAGTAATCTTGAATACAACAAATTCAAATCAAACCTGAATGCCAGAAGCAACCTCAATTTTTATTGTAATACCTCAATGGCATTGCCCATTGCTTCGCTTTTTTTTAACGATGAAATTGCCAAGTTAATTTCAGATTCAGATGAGCTTCGTAAATTTAAATCTTTTGCATGGCAAGTTAGTTCTGCAGGCGATATGCTGTACAATAATGCTTGTTTGCAATACAGCTCTTCACTTAAGTCGAAACCTCAAACTATTTGGCAAAGTCATATGAATACCACTTTCGATTTTAAACCCAAATTTGTTACGAATCATTACGATCCAGAAAATAAAGAGGTTATTCTACAAGACGAAAAGAATACACTTTATTTAATAAATAATGTAGGCCGAATTATTTGGCAAGTTAAATTTGACGATCCAATTATTGGTGAGATACATCAAATCGATTATTTTAAAAATGGGAAGCTTCAGTACCTTTTTAATACCGCAAAAAAAATACACTTAGTAGATAGAAATGGAAACTCTGTTAAGAATTTCCCAATTAATTTACGAGCTAATGCGACAAATGGAGTTGCTATTTTCGATTACGACAACACAAAAGATTATCGCTTTTTTGTTGATTGTAGCGATCGAAATATTTATGCCTATAATTCCAATGGCAATTTGCTGAAGGGCTGGAATATATTCAAGACAGATCATGAAGTTAAACATCAGATCCAACATTTTAGAGTGGAAGGGAAGGATTATATTGTCGCGTCAGATAACATGAAAGATTATATTTTACATCGTGTTGGTACTATTCGAGTTCCAACAAAGACTATTTATCCTCATTCTGAAAACCAAATTTATTTAGAAGAAAGAACAGCAGCTAATGAACCTCGTATGATTTCAACCGATATTGAAGGAAAAATATTCTATACTTATTTCGATGGTAGAACAGAAACCTTATTGCCACCTGCAATGAGTGCAAAGCATAGCTTTATTGCAACGAATATTGATTCAGATGAAAGCCTTGAGTATATTTTTTCGGATAAAAACCAGTTATTGGTATTGAATAATAAAGGGAAAACTATTTTGAAAAAAAGATTCAAATCCAATATTTCCCATCAACCTAATATCTATCGTTTTTCGAGCAATTCAACCAAAATTGGTATTACTTGTAAGTCGGAGAATAAAATTCACTTAATTGATATGAATGGAGCCGAGCACGATGGTTTCCCATTGGAAGGATGCACTCAGTTTAGTATTGGTTTTATTTCAAACGAAAGTACAAACTTCAATTTGTTAGTAGGTAGCCCCGATGGCTATTTATATAACTATTACGTTGAGTAATTAAACCATGCGTAAGCATTCAACGTTGCAAGACGAAAGTATTAAAAAGTAGAAATTGTTCTGATTATCTGGTGCTTGGGTAAAAATATCCTATTGGTTATTTTATTGAAAAGTGCTAGCTGTTTAGCATCAGGCGTTAAGGTGTAGATGTCAGTATACAAGGCAAGTACAAGAAATGAGCTATCGCTCAAAAACTAAGTCAATTTCCTATGGAAATGAAGAAATTAAAGTTTTCAAACTATCATCTTAGTCCAAGGGTCTTAATATTTGATATCGAGTAGTTAATAAGATCTGAATTAATAACGTGAGTTCTACCTAAACATTTCTCTTAGTGTTTTATTTCCAGGCGACTATGTGGCTTATTTGTTGGTCATTAGGGAAATTATATGTAGGGTCAATAAATGACTTTTTTCTAATGACAATTGACTCGTCAGCTCTGCCATAGCCGAAGAATTCTTTTTTTAATATCTGAATTTCAATAGTATACTATTTTTCCTTATATCGAGCTGACGTTAATAGTTGGCATCATGAAATTTCTGGTACTCTGCAATATTTTTTTCCTTCATGAAGGTAGCTAAATTCTCAATGCTTATTAAATAGCTCTTGTAGTTTACGTTTCGTACCGACATTGTTACTCTATTATCGGTGCTCACAGCATTGAAGTATTCAATTGCTTTTTCTTTATTGCCAATACCACTAATAATTACTATCGAACGGAATTCGTCAAACTCTTCCGACTTGATTTGCAAACCATAACTACGGTATTTCATCGCATTAAACCTACTAACATAGGTTGTTAGTAAAGCTTTATTTGAGCCACTACTAGGGAGTAAATATACGAGGTTGTGCATTGCTTCAGCAGAATAAACGTAAGGACCAAAATCTACATCAGGTTCCACATTCTCAGATTCCACTTCGTTTGTTGTTTCTCGTGTAGTTGGTATTGCCAATGTATCTTTTACTGGTAATTCAGCACTTTCAACTGAATCAGTTTTTTCTTCATCTGCTTCAACATCTTTATCTTCGGTGTTGGTTTTATCCTTTATTTCTTCTTCTACTTTTTTTATCTCTTCAGTTTGTTGCGATGAAGTTATTGCTTCTTCTATTTCTTCAACAACAGGAGCTGGTGGTTTACGGTACACGTAGTTGTAATTGTAAAACTCTTTCCATTCTTCAATGTTATTTGTCTCTTTAAGTTTTGTCAAGTTGCTTGGGCTTACAACATAACTTATATATTTCGTTTCTTTTAGCGATTTGTATAAGTCGTTGTTCGCGGTCACTTCTTTAAAGTATTGAGTTGCACTAAAAGCATTATCGAATGAAGAGATTAGCAGCAATGTAGCTTCCTTTAAATTATAGGGAATAACCCTTAAACGTTCCGAACGATGATTTGCAGAATTGTAGCGTACAAAATCACGCATTAGGAAACCCGTTCTGAATCGTGGCTCATTAATGAAAATTACATATGAATGAGCTTCGTCGTAATCAAGCTTGTAAACTTGTTCCTTAGGCTCAGGAGCAACATAACTTCCATCGTCGGTATCAATCATTACAAATTCACCTTGTTCCGTATAATCATTGTCATCTTGCTTTAATTTGGCCATTAGCTCTTCTGGTGTTTCCAATTCCTGATCGAGGAATTCGTCAGAAGTATACGAGCTATAGTTTTTCACAAAGAATTGCAAGTAATCTGTATAATTCCGGTCGCTAAGCATTTCCCTGAAATTATTATTCGAAATAATGAAGTTGATAAATTTCTGACCAGCCAGAGTTTTAAATACTTGTGGCTTTCTTATAATTGAAAGAAAATAGATGAGTGCACTTTCTTTCTCATTGAAATTACGAACCACAATAAGTTTGGTATCGTTGTTCAAGTTCTCTGTTTCGATATCAAAATCGAGGCTGGTATAGTGATCAATATTGTAATTGGCGATGTCGTATTTAAGACGATTAATATCGATTGTTTCATCGTTTGGAACAGCAATAATGAAATAATGCAATAACTCGCTATCTGAATCCCATTTACCTGCAAATGGATCTTCAGAAGTTTCGTTTTGAGGGAGTAACTCAAGGTTCTTTATAACTTCGCTTAAGTATCCAGTATTAATCATTTCATCGTAATTGCTTAACTTTTCTTCAGCAACTAATTCTGAAATTTGTTGCGCCAGTATTGCAGGTTCTGATGTAGGATATTTTTTGATGTATTCTTCTAATCGTTTAGCGAATTGCTTCTGATTCATTCCTCTTGAGCTAGAAACTAGTTTAATAAAGTCGATTTTTGGAACTAAGGCTGTATCGGGTTCCATTTTTTCAACTTGCTTAATGTAGTTTAAGGATTGTTTGAAGTTTCTATTTTTATAGGCATTGAACGCTAAATTGTACAATGAATTTAGGCTATCTTTTCTGGCTTCTTCTTCAATGAAATAGTTTGGATTGATTAAATATTTAGCGTAGTTCGAATTCGGAAAATTATCGAGAATTTCGTTTTTAAAATAGTTAGAGCTATCATCTAACTCAACAGTTTCGTATAAATCCCATAAACTAAAATAACTAGGGAGTTCGTACACATTTTGGGGATAGCGTTGATTCAGTTCATTGAAACATTCGATAGAACGCTCATAGTCGTTAAATTCTGTTTTAAATATATTTCCGGCATTGAACAGTGCATCACGAATTTTATCGTGCGAGATTGCCATTAATGAATCGGAGTTGGGAATATCTTGTAGGTAATATTCTTTTGTGGTACGGTCGTTAATTTTTACTTCTTCCTCTTCAATAAGTTCGGAAAGATCTTCTTCTAAGGGTTCTCCAAATTCATCGGTTAACGAAATTGATTTATCGCTTCTACGCCAATTATCTTCATTTTTTCGGGCACCCCACAAGCGGCCAAATTCTTTTTTGCCGTACGAAACTGTAGATGGGTTGTAGAAATACCATCCGCCGCTACCACCACGAACTCTCATTCTGCTACTGGAAGCTCTACCATAAGCTTGGTCGTATTCAGAAGAAAGACCTTCTTCTTCCATTTCTACCATTTTCGCTTTCTCAATTTCGATCCACTTTTCAATTTTTGCATCTAAATCTTCGGGGCTTAAAGCGGCCAAAAGTTGTAATGAATCTTGTGTCTCGACCATTACTAAATTATTTACTAATTTACTTAAGCTTCTGTGTTTTTCTGCTATAGCTTTGTAATTTGGGTAGTTTTTCTCAATTACAACCATGGCACTATCGTAATAATTTCCCGAAGGAATGTATTTCTTTTTATCAAAGTAGATATCAGCCAGGGTTAAGCAACTTAATGCTCGTTGATGTGTATTCGTAATTGATGCTGCAGCAGATTTTTTGTAGTAATCAACAGCATCGTCAATTTTACCTTCGTTGTATATTATGTTCCCGAGTGCAAAATAAATTTGATCAAGGAAAGGTTCGTTGCGTTTCTTTTTGCGCATTTTATTTAACTCTTTCCTTAGTACCGAAACATCACTTTCGCCTGAAAATACACTGGCACTATTAATTTGAGCATTGAATAGCATGGTGTAATTTGGTCTACGACGAATAACCTGGTGATAGGTTTTAAGGGCTTTTTCCATATTCCCCATTTCTTGGTACAATTGAGCCAATATGTAGGTGTATCGAATTTTGCGTTTGTTGCCTTTAATTTTTTTAATACCTATGTTTAGGTACTGAATAGCTTCTTCGTAATGCTGTTGTTTTAAATGAAGTTCGGCAGCGTTTATCGCCAATTCTCCTTCAAGTTTTTCAGGGAATTGGTCGTTCCCATCGAGGGATTCAATTAGTTCTCGAGCTTCATTAAACCGTTCTGATTCAGTATAGGTCCGCACAAGCCATAAATAGGATTCGTATTTTACTGGTTCATTTTTATACTTTCGAATTATTAGTGTGAACGTAGAACTAGCTCGAATAAAATCCTTTTGGTACAAATAGGCTTTTCCCATCATCATGTAAGCATTGTCAACCCATTTGTTGTATTCGGGTTTTACATCCTTCCTTTTACGGGGATCAGTTTGTTTACGGTTCGACTCTGGTGGCTTTGTAATAGAATGAATTTTAATAAGTTTTATGCCTTTTTCAATGGCAATATCCATATCACTTTTAACTAAGCTTTCGGTACCGGGTAAGCTTTCTTTGTAAATAGGGAGAATTTTGGTGTAGTCTTCCTCAACGGTGGTTGCAATTTTCTCAAGACCCATTTTCATGGCCTCGTTTCCATTGAAATACACGTTGTAATGTGCATTTAAATTATGAAAATTACGATTTACAAATGTATTTTTCTCGGTAGAGCAGGAGCTAATTACAACTGCAAGAAAAAATGTAATGATGTACTTATATTGGAGTGCCTTTTTCAAACTAATAATTTTGTCTCGGAAACTTAAACTCTATTTCCATTATATTATTGCATTTAATAGGGTTTTAGTCCATTTTTTCGAATATGCAATAATACGAAACTTTGTGTAGAAACTGTAAAATAGAACCGGGAACTTAACGTCTTATAAAAGTGTATTCTTCCCTTTTAAAAAGGATAAGCGATTAGTTGATTTTCATTTCGTATTCAAACAGATAATTAAAACTGTTTATTACACTTCGAAAGTTGTGTTTTTACATTTTGGATTTTATTGTGAAAGGGCAAATTCGATGTTTGTTAATTAGCATTTATTCCTATGTGCAATATGTATTTTTGTCAAAAAAATCTATTGTTTTATTCTACAGTTACCGATTTAGCCAAATTTCGGGGTTGGTCTACATCACAGCCACGTAATACTGCAATATAGTAGGAGAATAATTGTAGTGGAATAACTGTTAATAAAGGAGAAACAACTTCGTCACATTTTGGGATTTCCATAATGTCTTCAACCATATCACGTAAAGCACTGTCGCCTTCAGTAATCACTGCAATAATATTTCCTTTTCGTGCTTTTACTTCTTGTATGTTACTTACAACTTTCTCGTAATACCTGTCTTTTGCAGCAACCACAACAACCGGAAGATTATTATCGATTAAAGCAATAGGACCGTGTTTCATTTCACCTGCAGCATAACCCTCGGCATGGATGTAAGATATTTCTTTGAGTTTTAAGGCACCTTCTAAAGCAACTGGGAAAAGAAAACCTCTACCTAAGTAGAGTGCATTTACTGCTTTGTAATACTTCTTAGCTATTTTTTTAATGGATGGGTGTTTTATTAATATCGATTCAATTTTATCGGGGACGCTAATTAGATCGTCAATTATTGTGAAATATCTTTCGTCGGTAATTGTTTGGTGTTTTCGAGCTAAGCGTAAGGCAATTAGCGTCAATACTGTTACTTGTGCAGTAAAAGCTTTGGTTGAGGCTACTCCAATTTCAACCCCGGCATGGGTGTATATTCCAGCATGAGTTTCGCGAGCAACACTTGACCCCACAACGTTACAAATTCCTAAGACCAGTGCTCCTTTTTCTTTTGCCAAGCGAATGGCTGCCATGGTATCGGCAGTTTCACCACTTTGACTTATAGCAATCACAACATCATCCTCTCGAATGATTGGGCGTCTGTATCGATATTCAGAGGCATATTCAACCTCAACAGGCACTTGTGCGTATTCCTCAATTAAATATTCTCCAATTAAAGCGGCGTGCCACGAGGTACCACAAGCAATAATGATAATGCGTTTAGCATCCAAAATTCTGGGCATAACTTCTGAGAGTCCGCCAAGAAAAACTTCTTTTGTTACAGGGTCAATTCTTCCTCTAAATGAATCGGTGATGGTTTTAGGCTGCTCAAATATTTCCTTAAGCATAAAGTGATCGTAACCGTTCTTTTCTAATTCACCTACACTTAATTCTATTCTATGAATTTCAGGAGTAATTTCTTCATCAGCATCTACTGATTTTAAGGTGAGGCTATTTTTGGTAATTATAGCAACATCTTTGTCGTTAAGGAAAACAACATTTTTTGTGTATTCAATAATTGGTGTCGCATCCGAAGCTAAAAAGTATTCACCTTCACCAATTCCAATTGCTAAAGGGCTACTTACTCTAGATGCTATTAATTTGCCAGGCTCGTCTTTGCACATTACGACTAATCCGTATGCTCCAACAACTCGTGAAAGTGCCATTCGAACAGCTTGTTCAGCATTCACATGATCACCTTCGTTATACATGTACTCAATAAGGTTGGCTAATACTTCAGAATCGGTATCGCTATAAAATGTATATCCTTTATTTAAAAGATCTTTTTTTAATCGTTCATAATTCTCAATAATACCATTGTGTATTATTGAGAATGTATTATTCATAGAATGATGTGGATGTGCATTATTGTCGTTTGGTTCACCATGGGTTGCCCAACGTGTATGCGCAATTCCAACATTAGTATAAGTTTCTTTTTCAGAACAAAAATATTCAAGTTCAGAAACTTTGCCTTTCTTCTTAAATATATTTATTTGATTGTTTTGCGATAACGCAATACCTGATGAATCGTATCCTCTATATTCTAGTCGTTTTAAGCCTTTTATTAAAACTGGGTAGGCGTTTTTAGGACCTATATAGCCAACAATACCGCACATAGTTTTTGTATTTTTTTGTGAAAGAGTAAACGATTAAATGAATTGTTTATTTCATATATTATGCAGTTGTAAGATAATTTTAAAAAAGTATTATTCAAAAAAAAGAGAGCTAAGGCTCTCTTCATTAAATGTATGTTATTAATTTTCTAGTATCTTATCGTAAAACTCATTGTAGGCATCGACATAGGTCTCTTCCGATTGAAAATCTAATATAGGTTTGCCACTCGCTTTAATTGCTTCATCTACCTCGCTGTTTAAGGTTTCACTACCTATAATAATGCCATCGGCATACTGAATTGCAAGTTTATTTATGCTGGCATAGGTTGGGTTTTTCAAAAGTGCTACATCATCGGCAGAAATGTCTTCACTCAACAATTTTTCAATCATCTTTGGATCTAAATCTTTTGTGAAATCATCGTTGTATACAGAATATACGACCTTTGAATTGGTGAATAATGGATCATCGGCAAAAGTCTTTTTAATGAGTAAAGGAGCAATTGCACCAAACCAACCATGACAGTGAATTAAATCGGGAGCCCAACGTAATTTAATTACAGTTTCCAATACACCACGTGCAAAGAAAATTGCTCTTTCGTCGTTATCTTCAAATTGTTCACCTTCTTTATCTTCCATTACAAATTTGCGGTGAAAGAAGTCTTCATTATCAATGAAGTATACCTGCATGCGTGCAGCTTGAATAGAAGCAACTTTTATAATTAACGGATGGTCAGCATCGTTAATCACAAGGTTCATTCCAGATAAACGGATTACCTCGTGAAGTTGATTTCTACGTTCGTTTACACTTCCGTAACGTGGCATAAATGTGCGAATTTCTTTGCCTCTTTCTTGTATGCCTTGTGGGAGGAATCTACCAATTTTTGATTTTTCGGACTCGGGTAGGTAAGGAGTAATTTCCTGAAAAATAAACAATACCTTTTTCTTTTCCATTTCTATCTTTCGATATTTGTAATTTTGCAAAATTAGTAAAAAATCGGCACATATCATATCTCATTGTCTTAGAGTGCTTGCTTTAAAAGTTTAGTTTTTATCCTGTTTTTTTACTAATTAATTTATTTACTTTGCATTTAAATATTTTTTGAATGAACTTAATTTGTACGATTGCTGAATTAGAACAGGCGATTGATATACAAAAACAAGCAGGTAGAATTGTTGGTTTCGTACCGACAATGGGAGCTTTACACCAAGGTCATTTGATGTTGGTAAATAACGCAGGTGAAGAATGTGACGTTGTTGTTGTTAGTATTTTTGTTAATCCAACACAATTTAACAACAACGAAGATTTGCAAAGATACCCTCGAACATTGGAATCCGATATGAGGCTTCTTAAATCAACGCCTTGCTCAATTGTATTTGCTCCTTCTGCAGAAGAAGTCTATCCTGAAGAAGATACACGTGTTTTTCAATTTGGAAACATAGGATCGGTTATGGAAGGTAAGTACAGGCCGGGTCATTTTAATGGTGTTGCTCAAGTAGTGAGCAAGTTATTTGATATGGTAAAGCCTCATAAGGCCTATTTTGGATTAAAAGATTTTCAACAATTGGCTATTATTAACAGTATGGTCGATCAATTGAAAATACCAGTTGAAATTATTCCTTGTCCAATTGTTCGTGAAAGCGATGGATTGGCTATGAGTTCCAGAAATGCCTTATTGGAACCTATTGAAAGAGACAATGCAGCTTTAATCTCAAAAACTTTATTTGAGGCTCAAAAGAAAAAGAAAATGTATTCAGTTAATGAATTAAAGAAGTGGGTTGTTGGAACCATTGATACTAATTCTTTTTTGAAAACCGAATATTTTGATATTGTAGATGATAGAGAATTGAAATCGATAACATCATGGGAACAGAAAGTCAACAAAGTTGCTTGTATTGCTGTTCATTGTGGAAAGGTTCGATTGATTGATAATATAATTTTGTGAAAAAATGTTTATTCAAGTTTGTAAGTCGAAAATTCATAAGGTAACTGTTACCGAAGCCAACCTGCAATATGTTGGTAGTATAACCATTGACCAAGATTTAATGGATGCTGCTAATTTAATTGAAAACGAAAAGGTACAGGTGGTAAATATTAACAACGGTGAGCGTTTGGAAACCTATGTAATAAAAGGAGAACGTGCCAGTGGTATTATATGCTTAAACGGCCCAGCTGCTCGTAAGGTAGCTGTTGGCGATGTGGTTATAATTATTTCCTATGCGAGCATGGATTTTGAAGAAGCAAAGTTGTTTAAACCATCGTTGGTATTCCCAAATGTTGAAACAAATTCGTTATTATAACGAATCTTAAAATATTTTTTTAGAGAGATAGATTCTGTCTATCTCTCTATTTTTTTGCTTTTATCGTACCTGCAATAGTTTCGCAGTTTTTCTTCCGTTTATTGATAATTTATAAATGTAACTTCCCGTTTTTAACGTACTGTTTTTCGTTGTTTTCCATAGGATTGAATGCATCCCCGAGACTAATTGAGCATTCACAATGCTTTCAATTTGTTTCCCATTTAAATCATATAAAATCAAAGATACATCGCTAAATGCATTGTTGGTAGGCACAACAAATTCGAAGGTTGTTTCTCCCGAAAATGGATTGGGGTAGTTATGAAGTTCGAATTCATTATTCGTACTAATGAGAGGAATATCAGTTTTAAACTTTTTAGCAAAACTTGTTGATACTGCTGTTTCACCAAAGTTGTTTAGGGCACTAATCTTAAGTGTAATTTCTTTTTTGTATTCCGCATTTTCAAAGTTCACAATTAGTGAGGTATCAGTTGCGGTGTATAGTTCTTCTTCAAATAAGAGCTCATTTCCTTGTTCCAGCTCAACTTTGTAACCAGAGGCTCCAACCGAACGACTCCAAGTTACCTCCAATTCATCGGCTTCAGTAGAATCAATATCAACAGGATGCAACAACTCGAAATCCCAAGGTGCAGTTGCTGCTGTTGTAAAAAATAGTTGATCGGTAAACGTTTGTGTTGTTTCTGTTTTGGCAACTGCTGTAAGTTGGTAAATCGTACCGGGTTGTAATTCATTTTCGATAAGCCAAGGTATACAGAAACTGCTTTCTGAACTCGTGTATTCCCATGAAGGATACTGATCGCTTGCTAAAGTATCTTGCAAATAGAAAGTATAACTTTCGGCATTTTCAATTGTATCAACCACAAAACAAGGTCTTAAAGAAACGTTTTCATCTCCTTTGTTTGGTTGGATTATTTCAACTGAATTGTTTATTCTAAATGAATTCTCTGAAAAATATTCAACTTGAATTGAGTTCGCAGATAAGCCTGCTCTGCCTAAAAAGTAGAATTCATCACCAAAAAATTCAGGAATATAAAATGAAATTGAACCATCTGCAGTTAAGCTTGGAGTACTTCTTTGGGTTGCTAGCAGCTGAAGACTATTTTTGTCCTTATCACAAAGGTAAATTTCCATGTATTTAATTTCTCCTTCTGCTTCCCAATTTGCTGAGTAAATTGAGCCAATAGCTAATTCCTCTCCCTCAATTCCAAAGAAATCGATGGGTGATGTTTCTGGAGAATCTAGTTTGAAAGATGAATTGCCTAAGAGTAAAAATTCATCGGAGCTGAAGGTGTAAATTTCAGTGTCGCCAAAATCTTCGAGTAATTCAAGTAATTGAAATTGAAGGGTTCCTCTTTCGGTTGGTGTTAAGTTTTCATCGGCTTGCCATGTGAAAGAATTGTTCCCGATTGAAGAAGCAATTTCATTTTTCAAAACTTTTGTGAAGCCAGTTGCTTCATCAACATAGGTAATTTTTACTTTGTTGCCCAAACCAAGCTGAGTCCATTGGATTGTATTTACATTAGAACGAAGATAGTATTCCGAATCTGTTGGCGACGTTACTGTGATTTTATTATGAAAAACGGTAAAGGGATGGTCAGATATTGCCAATTCTTTTTCAAAATCAGAGTCGACAATTTTGATTAAGCATTTCGATGAATTAATGTCCGGAACGTACCACATATATTCTTCGCTTGAGGCATCAACTTCAGAAGCAATTTTTGTATAAGAGCTACCATTGTTGGCAGAGAAATAGATGTCAACATGTTGAATTGTACTTGGGGCTTCCCATTGTATTTTGCGGTTTTGTGAATGTTTAAGATAAGTGTTTTTCGCAATAGGCCAGGTTAAACGTAAGGGAGCAACTTGCGAAATATCTACTTTGATTGGATTAAATAAATCTGTACTAGAGGTTTTGCCACGTATTATATCGGCATGATTATAACCATTGAAATGACGTAGAAGTTTCATGCTATGGCCCTCAAATTGTGCACTTTGTTTTGGTACAATACCATCGTTTTCAAAACCGAAACCTTGATCCATAAACCAGGCGCCAAGTTTGAACTGTTCTTCTACATCGTTATTGCTTGGAATAACAAATTGTGGGGTAACAGAGGCTGAATAACAGATGGTTTTTGAGTCGTATTTTGTATTTGTGTTTAGGTTTACTAGCCATGCGTTGCTTTCGTTGGGATAGCTTTGGTAATCGAGTAAACCATCGTAATTATCCCACAATAAGTTGCTTCGATTTACTTCGTTGTACTTTGTTTCTTTAAAAACAAAACTTTCAACAAGGGACATAAAGGTTTGGAGTGAAAGGCCAACTTCTGCATTTCTAGCTGGTCCGTTTGCCATGGGTGTACCGTGGTGAGGAGATCCCAAGGTAATTAATAAATCTACATTCTCTCCACACTTTTTATCTTTTGAAATACCTTTGGTAAAGCTCTGCTCATTGATAAACGAACGTGAAATCAAGCCACCCATGCTGTGCCCAATAATCGCTATCTTTTGTTCGTGTAATCCAGCTTCTTCTAGCTTGATGCGTAGTGCTTCTGCTATTTCTGCAATGGGAACATAGTTCGACCAATACCTCACATAGTAGGGTTTGAAATTGGCCCTTAACGTAGCATCGTTTAATAAATAATCTTTAAAATTATCCCAATACCCACCTGTCGGACGAGCAGGCTGCCCGTCGAAACTCCATCCATGAATAAGGAGTAATGGTTTTCTCCCATCGAGGCTTAACTCAGAGGCAACATCGTCTATGATCAGAAGTTCATCAACCTCATCGGCAATATACGAAGGGTAAAACTCTGGTTCTGAAAGTGGGGTTAAATAAGGGATGTATTGAGCCTTACTTTGGAATGAAAATGAGCTTATAATAATTAGGATTAGAATCAGTTTTTTCATGGCATTTGTTTTTCTCTAAAGTAAGTTTTTTTAATAATAATTTGAAAATAATAAATATAAAAGGTAACCTTTTCCTCTATTATGGGATTAACACTTGACTTCCTATTTTACATTTTCCACAAAGTAAGCACAATAATAAATATAAGGAATAATGCTTTATAAAAAGAAATAGCTTATAAAAGTAGGTACTAATCGTTTTTTTTTTTTAGTTTTGGCTCCCATAAACCTTAAACTAAAATAACCGACCCTGGATATTCCCCACTATTCTTTCGTTTTAAATACAATTGATAATTCTTCTGTACAATTCTTTTCTGTTTTCTATGAAAATATGAGCTTACTAAACTTAGAATTTAATTCGGGTTGTTCTTGAGAGTTGTCTTGTTATAGCTAGGCTAAAAATAATAGATCGTTAGACTTTTAGATATGAGATATTAGACAAAACGCTTCGCGCTAATAATCAACCATTTACGCGAATACCAGACTAACGCTCAACGATCTAATAACCAGCGAAGTACAAAACCTTAACGAACTATTGAAAAAAAGAAGGCAACATAATTCGAAAATCATGTTGCCTTAACAATTACAAATTATATAAAAATAATCTGCAAAGGGAGCTGTCACTCCCTTCGCACAAAACTAATTATTTATGAAGAAGTATTTATTAATTTTTGCAGTAATTACCTTGTTTATGGTTTCCTGTGAAAAAGAAAATGATGTCTTAGACAATGCAACATTAGAAACACAACAAGAAAAGTTAAGTATTGAAGGAATTGAAGTAAAAAGCGAAAATGGTTATTTGGTTTTAAATGACTTTAATGATGCTGATTTATTGGCAGCATACTTGTGGCAAATATCAGATGAGAAAGTGCTTGAGTTTTGTGAATCTCATAATTTTAACTCTGCGTATTTTTATCGTATGACTCAAAATGCAAGAGCTTTAGAATCAAATGATGAAAGCATTATGCAAGAAGTGGTCTCGGAACTGAAGGTTAAAGGTTATTTTAATGAAGAACAAAGTTCTTTATCTTATCCTTTTTCTAACATAAAGTGGGCAACTATCTTAAATGAAGATGGTATGGTAATGATCAATGAAAAGTTGCAACGATTCATGGGTGCAGATCAGATAATATCTAAAGGTAATGATATAAAAGAGCTTCGCAGTATTGAATCTGAAGAGGATTATAGTAAAGTTGATGTAGATGTATTTACTCAACCTTCAAAACTTCTTAAATCTATATCAATTCCTAATAGAGTCGGAACGTCAAATTTATTTAGTTATGTTTTTGAATCTAAAAATACAGTAGGAGGAAGGGAGTATAGAAGAAAAACGTATTTGATTTCTTATATTTACTCGTCTCACCTAATATTTCCTTCTCGCTATTTTGTGGATGGCTATTCTATTTATCTTACACATGAATTATCTCAAAAAATTTTAGGTATTTGGTGGGATTATAAAGATTATTTATACTATAAACTTTTTGATGTTAATATTGGTGGTAATCCCATTTCTTCGGATAACAGCCTTGGTTTGGGAAATCATGAACATTGGGAAGAGCATCATAATTATCCCTCAACAAATGGAGGTGTTTATCAAAAATCATCTCATGGCTATTACATACTTGATAGACCGTGGATGATTAGTAGTTATACCTTAAGTATTGATGATTTTAACACTCCTGATTTTGATCAGTTTACATATGAGTACTGGACAAACAAAGTACCAAATAAAAGTTGGATGGTATTTTAATTAAAATTGATTGGGCACAGTAACAAACTGTGCCCATATATAATTCATTCTATGAAAAAAAATTCATTACTATTCATTTTATTCTTATCGAGTTTGGGAAGTGTATTGGCTCAGAATAAAATAGACTTTGGCGCTACTATTAATGGTGAGTATTCTATTTATAGTCATTCAATTAAAATGGATTGCGCTTACAAACCAATGTTTCCGAATACTTATCCAATAGATTTTGGTGGATATGCAGAGTATAAATTTCTAAAACGTTTTTCTATCTATACGGGCCTTGGTTTAGGTTTTGAAAAATTTAAACCAAGTTACAAAGATGTTATGCACACAGATAGCCTTATGAACAGTGATGAGACAGCTAATAGATTTGAGCTGCAAAATAATCCCGTAATGTACCAAGACAATATGAACCTTCTAAGTGTGCATGTACCTGTGAAATTAAAGTTCTACGTTTTTAGTAAATTCTTCATTTCAGGAGGGATTTCGTTCAAATGTTTTTTGAACAAAAGAATGTATAATTTCTTTGAAGTTGACCGCAACCTCGGATTCGGAATGCAGTTTCCAGGATGGTCGTGGGGCATAAGCATTGCAGAGCCTACTCGCATAAATGGAATTAAAATGATTAACAATATTAAACCAAATTATGAATACGAGGATTACCTTATTTTCTCAAAACGAAGTGTGATGTTTTCTGTTAACTATCTTTTATCAAAAAACTAAAAAATGAATACTAATACATTTGTCGGTCACTCATTTAGGTGCTTTCTCTGTATTTGCCTTTTTGCATGTATCTTTCAGGCTTGTGTAACAACAGTTGACATTGAACTTCCACTTCAAAATAGCATTGTATTGAATGGTTTAATTGTTCCAGGGGATACTATTTCTGTTTTATTGCACCGATCGGGTTTAAGTTCCGATACCACTGATTTTTCCGTGATCGAAAATGCAGAACTTACGCTATTTATAAACAAAGAAAAAACTGAGACTTTAAAATATTTGGGTGATGGTAAATATCAGTCCTCATTTGTTGCCAAGGAGCTAACTAATTATAAAATTGAAATATTTACAGTTGATAATGAAAAGATATGGGCTGAAACGTTTACCCCTGAAATAAATTTTGGAGCAAAAATAAATTCTGCTTTTGAACTTGACAGTATGCAAAACAATTGGCCTTTCTATTTACTGTTAAAAGATAATGCACTTTACAATAATAACTATTGGGTCTGTGCCAAGCAGTATGAACAAACTCCTGATTCTATAATAAGAACTCATCTATCATATGTAATGTATTCGAATTCGAAATATATCGACAAATTCAATTCTGCCTATGATCCTGAAGGAAATGGACAATACTATTTTGATTATAAACATTTCATGTTTATTGAAGATGTTGAGTTTTCAGGAGGAGTAATTACGGTTGATTTTGTGCCTCAGCTAAGTGGTTCGCTAAAACAGGATAACATCATTGTATACAATATGGACGAACATTACAGCAACTACTTAAAATCTAAAATGATTAATGAACAAGGAGCTGATTATATTAGCGACGAAGGTCCACCATTGAATTACAAACCAACCTTTTTATATTCAAATGTACACGGAGGGATGGGCATCTTAGGCTCTTACACGGTTTACTCTAAAACCTACCAATACGATTAGCCCCTATGAAATTTCCAATAACTTTTTTATTCCTTATTCTTTCGTTTTCACTATCGGCACAATACTCGCTTTTGGGTAAGGTTTCCGATGCGAATACGGGTGAAACCTTGGTAGGAGCAAGCATTTATAATCAAACCAGTAAACGAGGAAGCAGCTCTAATGCCTATGGCTTTTACAGTATAGCAATAGCTGAAGGGAAACAAACATTGTGTTTTAGTTTTGTGGGCTACAATACGCAAACAATTACTATCGATGCAATGTCCGATAGTTTATTAAACGTACAACTCAGCTCCAATAATGTACTTTCGGAGGTAACTGTAAACGAGTCGCGCAGGCAGCAAATACTAAACAGTACGCAAATGAGCGAAAACCGTATGACTGCCCGCGAGATTGAGTTGTTACCAGCTATGCTAGGCGAAGTTGATGTGATTAAAGCCATACAGTTACTTCCAGGAGTGAATGCAGGTAGCGATGGATCGGCCGGATTTTCAGTGCGTGGCGGAAGTCCCGATCAAACCTTAATATTATTGGATGAAGTTCCTGTTTATAATGTGAATCACTTGTTTGGCTATTTTTCGGTGTTTAACAACGATGCAATAAAGGAGGCAAATTTACTTAAAGGAGCAATTCCTTCGCAATACGGAGGGCGCTTATCGTCGGTGTTGGATATTCAAATGAAAGAAGGCAACAAATTTGAACATGTGGGTAAAGCTTCGGTTAGCACACTTTCGGGAAAATATACTTTGGAAGGGCCTATCAAAAAAGGAAAATCGTCGTACATGATATCTGGGCGCAAAACCTGGCTCGATTTACCCTTGCGTTTGTTTTTTTACCTGACAGATAACGACATGAAAGTGCTTTATTCCTTTTACGACTTGAATGGAAAAGCCAATTTTGAATTGTCGGAAAAAGATCGAGTGTACATCAGCTTGTACGGAGGACAAGACAAATTTCATTTGGGAGTAGAGGACAATGATTTTATGGGAGGAGGCAATTCTTCAAAATACGAATTCTATTGGGGAAATTATACCGTATCAACGCGTTGGAATCACATTTACAATTCAAAGCTGTTCTCGAATTTAACGGCCTATTACAGTCAGTACAATTACCACAACAATTATGAATTTGAAAAACAAGATGAAAAACAAGTTATTGACACCTATTCATCCTTGTCTGATTTCAGTTTAAAATACGATTTTGATTATTTCTTGAACGACAAACATAAACTGAAATTTGGAACAAAGCTTTCATACTTATTTTTTCAGCCCGAAACAACTAAAGTTGATAGTTTGAATGCCTCCCTTACATCTCAATATCAGGCACCTATTGTCGATTTCTATGTGTCGGATGAAATTGCACTGAGTGATAAGTTAAGTATTAACCTAGGCTTGCGTCAATCAACTTTGAAAAGGGGTAGTGAGTTTAACTTTCATTTTTTGCCCCGAATATCAGCACGCTATTCTTTATCGTCGTCGGTATCAATAAAAGCTGCTTATTCAAGCATGGTTCAGCACTTGCATCAATTAACGAATCCATCGCTAAGTTTACCAACTACCATGTGGGTACTTTCTAACGAATCGTTGCAATCATCAACATCAAATTTATCCTCTCTCGGGTTTTACTACGTGCATCATAGCGGACTTGAGTTTTCAACTGAAGCTTATTTTAATTCCATGAATCACGTAATTGATTATTTGCCGGGCAAGGAGAATTTTAAAATTGATGAAGCAAATTGGAACGAAAGTGTGATGACTGGAGTAGGGAGAGCTTATGGAATTGAGTTTTTTGTAAAGCATAAAATTGGCGATTATTCAGGTCAGGTGAGTTATACCTGGTCGCGTTCGTTACGAAAATACAATGAATTGGAGCACGTTGGTTTTTACCCTTATATCTACGATCGGCCCCACAATATATCCTTACAAATTAGCAAAGATATTGAAACTCGTATTGAAGCTAAATTCAATAAACGAATTTCGATGAATTTCAATTATATGAGTGGGCATATGCTATCTTTCTCAAATTACACTTTACCTGCCCTTGTTCCTTCTGAATTTGATGGGTATTCACACGGGTTGAAAGATTACAATTATTACATTCCAAATCCTAATAATGTGCGCTTGCCAGCAGTTCATCACTTGGATATTTCTTTCCATCTCGATAACAAAACAAAGGAAAAGAGCTCGTGGGTATTTAGTATTTACAATATCTATAACCGTAAAAATGTGAGTTTCTACTTTGTGGAAGACGATAAAGTGAAAGGAGCAACCCTATTGCCTATTGTTCCTTCGGTAACTTGGAATTATATTTTTTAAAATTAGTATCAAGTATCTAGTATCA
>JAQIBQ010000308.1 GCA_027859005.1 Prolixibacteraceae bacterium
TAGCAGTATCTATATTTTGTACTTAGATGCAAGTCAGTCATCCATTCTTTATTCTGTTTTACATAGCTCTAATGTATAAATATTCAATGTTTTTTAAGAATACTGCAACATACGAGATGTAAGTATTCCGATTTGAGTCGTATCTGATTTTTGCTGAGCCTATATTTTGTGAGATTCAGATGAATTTATGTCTAAAAATATTTTCTATTTGAAAAACAGCATTATTAAATTCATGCAACATCCTGAAATTCAATCTTGATACTCGATACTTGAACTTGATATTTGTATCTTGAAACTAAATAATTACATATGATTAAAGAATAAAACGTTTAATCGTTGCAATTAGATCTTCGCTATTAATTGGTTTAACTAAAACATAGTCGCAGCCAGCAAGATAACATTTCTCTTCATCGTCTGGTAGTGCAAGTGCTGTTTGAGCAATGATGGGAACGTCTGGATTGATTTCTTTTATTTCTCGTGTAGCATCGTATCCATCTTTCTCTGGCATCATAATGTCCATTAAAATCAGGTTGACATCGTTTTCTTTAAATAATTTTATGGCTTCAACACCATCTTGTGCCCAAATCAAATTCACTTTGGTTCTTTCTAAAAATGCTTCAATAAAAAAGTAATTCGATTCAGTATCTTCAGCTACAAGTATCGTTTTTGAACCCCAATGGTTATCGGCAGTTACTGAAGGTTTCGTTATTGTAATCTTTTGTTCGTTTTCAATGGTAATGGTAAAGCTAAACGTACTTCCAACTTCTTGTTCGGTGCTTACATAAATTTCACCATTGAGTAATTCAACCAATTTTTTAGAAAGTGTTAAACCAAGACCACTTCCTCTGTTCTTGTTGGTGTTTATATTTCCTGATTTCCCAAACTTTTTAAATATTAAATCTAATTCTTCGTCGGCTATACCAATTCCTGTATCGCGAACAAAAAATTCAATTTGATTATTCTTGGGGTATTTATAGCCAAACTCAATTTCACCATTTTCTGTAAATTTGAGCGCATTATTTAATAGATGTGATAGAATCTGATAGATTCGTTCAGGATCAGAAATAATCATAAATAAAGGATCATTATTTCCTTTTGAAACTTTAATATTAAGATGGTTCTTTTCTAAAATATCTTGCTTGGCCTCAATGTCGTTTAAAAGCTTATCGAAAATGCTATTTAAATAACATTTCTCTTTTTTTAATTTTACCTGACTCGTTTCTAACTTTGAAATCTCAATAATGTTGTCCATTAAGTTGAGAATATCGTTGCTGCTATCTTGAATGAATTTAACGTATTCAAGTCGTTCTTCGTGTGTTAAATCTGAATCGCTTAACAAACTTGTGAAACCCGTTATTGCATGAAGCGGTGTGCGAATTTCATGTGGCATGTTGTCTAAAAAAGCTGTTTTCAATTGTTCTGCATCTTCGGCTAAGTGTTTTGCACGATGTAATTCAGCATCAACTTCCTTTTGATTTGAAATGTCGTATAGTATTATAGTTTGATAGCGTTGCCCATCCAAATTGTAGTATCGAATAAATTCAGAAAACCAATATATTTTGCCAGTTTTCGAGACCACCCTTTTTTCAAAAAAGAATGAATCGAGTTGATTGTGTTCCGATTCTTTTAGTATGTCTTCTTGCATCTGGATATCGTCGACGTAGGTTAATTCCTGCCACGATATATTGACTATTTCATCAAAGGAGTATCCTGTTTTTGAGCACAAATAGGGTGAAATGTAAATCGGGTCTTTTGTATCGGTATTGCTTATAATTATTCCGAAAGGAGCATCACCAAAAATGGAATTGAATCCACCTTTTTTAATAAACCCATCAACTTTAAGTTCTTGTTTTTGTACAAGGACTATTGTTTCTTCTTCTGAGTGCGGATTGTAAGTTAATTTAACTGAAATATGTTCAGCATCATTATTTAACAAAATGGCATTCTCAGAGAAATGGGTATTTGGTAAAGTGTCGAATTGTTGTCCTGATACAAGTTTAGTTCTCAACTCTTCTATTGAATTTAAATTGTAACCAAACTCATTGTGAAACCACTTATTGGTGGTTAATTGGCTCGTTTTAAAGTCAATAACTAAAGTTGGGATTGGTATCCTATTATAAAATTGTTCTTGCTCCATATACTCTCAAATATTTCGCTAAAGAAAAATTAATTTAACAATAAATCAAATTTTTGATGTTCATTTTGATAAAAGCCTATTTTTGATTGAGCAAAGTGGTTAAATACTTCGCAAGATTGCTATTGTCAAGTTTCTTCGCAATTATTTTTTTATCAACATCTAAAAGATACAACGTAGGTGATGTTTTAACGTTGTACTTGAATCTGAATTTTGAATAGTGTTTAGGGTCCCATAAATGGTGCCATCCCTCAAGTTCATTCGATTTAATAAATTCAGTCCATTTCTCTTTGTCGTCGTTCATGCAAACAGCATAGACTTCTATGTTGTGTTCAATTAATTTCATATAAACATCGTTGTACAATGCAGGTATATCTTTTTTGCAATGTCCACAGTCGTATTCGTAAAAAACCAGAATGGTGTATTCGCCTTGCGATAAATACAAACTTTCGCTTTCTCCTTCATTGTTCTCCATTACTATGTCAGGCGCTATCTTCCCAATTAAATTTGGGCGAGTAAGGTAAGCTTCTTCAGCAATTTTTGCGATGGTTGTAGAGTCGGCCCAAGTAGCTTTCCCTCTTAGGTATACTTCGTCGGCAACAGCAACAAAAACGGCTTCCATTCCCATTATTTTTGACTGCACGCTGTTGTTAATTAAAAACTGCGTGGTGTACTGATACATTTTGATGTTTGGTTCTGAATCCCGTAGTAGTTTTTGTGCATAAACGATAATCGTATCTGGATTTTGAATCAATATTTTATTGAAGTAAGTTTCCAATTTATTTTTCAACATGGGGGTGAACAGAATTCTTTCGTCAGTAAAGTCAATCCCGTTCAAATAGTTGTCGCGGCGATAATTGTAGGAGTGAAACCATGCAATTGAATCGTATTTTGGATGATTTTTTTCAACAGGTGGTTCTGGTACTTTTATTTGATTGGCTATTCTTAGAAATACACCGTACATGCTGGTGGGAGTACGTTCAATTTCTGTACTCATAAACTCTGACATTTGAAGGTCTAATTCATTAAGTTTTTTGTAAGCACTGTCAACTACAGCTTTGTTTTCATCTGTCAATAAAGGCGAAAGGGCTTTCTTTTGATCCGATTTGTTTCGTAAAAAACGTTGATAAGTCAAGAAATCTTCACATTCAATTGCGCCTGAAAAAGACAAATCTTCGTACCCTTTTTCATAAGTGGTATGAATTTCAAAATTTTGATCCGCTCCGACAATGAGATCAAAAAAAGTACTTCCATTCAAATAGAGCATGTATAGTCCTTCGTGAAGCTTTTCTTCATTGGTAAATACTCCTTTTCCATTTTGATCCAAATGTAAGGTATCGTCAATGTATATGTTTGAATTGTAATAATGAGCTAAAAAAATGGTTGAGTCTCCTAAACCTTCCCATTTTACTGATATTGTATACCCCTCTGCTTTAACTATTAAGCTTGTTAAAAATAAAAATAATGTAAAAATTAACCTTCTATTCATTTGACTCTTTTTTGCTTTCACAAAGTAGTAATTATTAATCCATTTACACGTTGTTAAATTGAGTTAATAGGGAGTAATTATTACGCTTTATAAACATTTGATACGATGCTACAAAACAAAATCCCCTAACAAATTTATTGCAAGGGGATTATTTCTTGTAAATTTAGTTTTAATACAGCTTTATGTCGCCATATCTCGATTCACTTTTAACCGTCGATGTTGTAGCGGTATCTCCAATACTTGCTTTGATGTATGTTTTAGTGTTGTCC
>JAQIBQ010000313.1 GCA_027859005.1 Prolixibacteraceae bacterium
CTACTAAATAACGTCAGCTCGATATAAGTAAAAATAGTATAATATTGAAATTCAAACATTAAAAAGAATTCTTCGGTTAGGGCAGAACTCACGAGTCAATTGTCATTAGAAAAAAGCCATTTATTGACTCTACATTTAATTTTCCTAATGACTCGACCAACAATAAATTATGTAGTATCCTGTAAATAAAACACGAAGACAAATGCTTAGGCCGAACTCACGTTAAATAATTTAATAACAGCACCAATTTTTCGTTTCAATATACCAAAGCGTTAAATCCAAATTCACTTTATGGCTTCAAGCATCCGAAATCGTAAAAAGATATTACCTTTGCAGGCGAATTATTTTTATTGAAAAATGAGCAATAAAGGAAGATACGACCAAAGGGGGGTTTCGGCATCGAAGGAAGATGTACACAACGCTATTAAAAACATTGATAAAGGCTTATTTCCAAAGGCATTTTGTAAAATTGTTCCCGACTTTTTAGGCGGAGATGACAACTATTGCAACATTATGCATGCCGATGGCGCAGGAACCAAATCATCATTGGCTTACTTGTATTGGAAAGAAACTGATGACCTATCGGTATGGAAAGGTATTGCTCAAGATGCATTAATAATGAATATCGACGACCTACTTTGCGTAGGTGCTACCGATAATATTTTACTATCATCAACCATCGGCCGAAATAAAAATAAAATTCCGGGTGAAGTAATTGGTGCCATTATTAATGGAACCGATGAACTTTGTGCCGAATTAACAAAAATGGGTGTAACAGTAAATCCAACTGGAGGCGAAACAGCCGATGTTGGCGACATTGTACGTACCATAATTGTAGATTCAACCGTAACTTGCCGAATGAAACGAGAAGATGTTATTAGTGCCAACAACATTGCTCCAGGTAATGTTATTGTGGGTCTTTCTTCATCGGGGCAAGCAAGCTACGAAGACGGATACAATGGAGGCATGGGAAGTAACGGCTTAACTTCAGCTCGACATGATGTTTTCTCTAAATATTTAGCTAAAAAATACAACGAAAGTTTTGATCCTGATGTTCCTTCAGAATTGGTTTATTCTGGTTCTTACAAACTAACCGATACTGTTGATAAAGCAGGTATCGATGCTGGCAAATTAGTTCTATCACCTACCAGAACATACGCACCAATCATAAAAAAAATACTTGATAGCTACCGTTCCGATATTAATGGAATGATTCACTGTTCAGGTGGTGCTCAAACAAAAGTTTTACATTTTGTTGACAACGTTCATGTTATTAAAAATAATATGTTTCCAATTCCACCACTTTTTGAAATAATCCAAAAAGAATCGAATACTGAATGGAAAGAAATGTACAAAGTATTTAACATGGGACACCGTTTTGAGATATACACATCGCCAGAAGTAGCAAAGGAAATCATCTCAATTTCAAAATCGTTCAATGTTGATGCTCAAATTATTGGAAAAGTTGAAGCTTACGATGGTAAAAAACTTACCATTGAATCAGAATTTGGATCATTTGAATACTAGCTTAAAGTTCGTTTACTGTTTTCATTAAACTTTTAACTTTAATCTTTTAACTCATTACAACATGGCAAATAGCATTTTAGAAAAATTTGAAAATATAAAGTTCCGTTTCGATGAGGTTGCTCAGCAAATTACTGACCCCCAAATAATGACGGACATGAAAAGGTATATTAAGCTAAATCAAGAATACAAACGATTGGATGATTTAGTTAAAGCTTTTACCGAATACAAAAACATAATCGACAACATTGCCTCAACCAAGGAAATGCTTCAGGTTGAATCCGATGCCGAAATGCGTGAAATGGCCAAAGAAGAGTTAGATGAATTAGAACCACAAATAGAGTCCAAAGAAAAAGAAATTAAACTATTGTTAGTTCCTGCCGACCCAGAAGATAGTAAAAATGCAGTACTCGAAATACGTGCAGGTGCAGGTGGCGATGAAGCCAGTATTTTTGCCGGCGATCTTTTCCGTATGTATTCAAAATATTGCGAGAAAAAAGGCTGGAAATTGGAAGTTACCAATGTAAATGAAGGAACTTCTGGTGGCTTTAAAGAAATTGTAGCCAACGTAAGCGGAAATGGTGTGTATGGCGTCCTAAAATACGAAAGTGGTGTACACCGAGTACAACGCGTTCCACAAACCGAAACTCAAGGTCGTGTGCATACTTCAGCTGCATCTGTAGCAGTGTTGCCCGAAGCTGAAGAATTCGATATTGATTTAAGAACGGAAGACATTCGACGTGATGAATTTTGTTCTTCTGGACCTGGTGGACAATCCGTAAACACGACCTATTCAGCCATTCGATTAACTCACATTCCAACAGGAATTGTAGTACAATGTCAGGATCAAAAATCGAAGCTTAAAAACCTCGATAAAGCCATGGCTGAATTGCGAACCCGTATCTACAACATGGAGTATCAGAAGTTCATGGATGAAATTGCATCGAAACGTAAAACAATGGTTTCAACAGGCGACCGTTCTGCTAAAATACGTACTTATAACTGGCCTCAAGGAAGAGTAACAGATCACCGTATTGGACTAACACTTTATAATTTGCCTGCAATTATCGATGGCGACATTCAAGAAATAATTGAGAAGTTACAAGTTGAAGAAAATGCGGAACGTTTAAAAGAAAGCGAAATTTAATACTATCTGAATTCAATTTCAGAACCTATAATTTTTACTAGTCAAATACAGATGTTCTGAAAGTCAGAACATCTGTATTTGACTATTTTTCTGTTTTTCGGAACTTCAGTTCTTCTGTCCTTCAGTTTTTCAATCTTTCAATCTTTCAGTTTTTCAGTCATTCAGTTCACTGTCCCTACTCATCCCAAAACTCGTCATCACTAGGTGGATCTAAACTGAATACGCTCGATTCAATTATCACAACCAATTCTGAACCTGCTCTATATTTTTCTTCATAAGATCTACCTTTGTAAGGTGAAACAATCCGACGTTCTGTTTTACCAATATTTGCAATAAATAAGCGCGAATTATTATAAAAATCAATCATTTCGGAGTAATTCAACTCTAACCCTTTCGAAGAGTATATACCCAAAAATAAAAAATCAGAATCGAATACTGGAGCTCCGATCATCCCATTCCGAAAATCTAACTCTAACAATCGATTATCAGAAGTTGTGGCCCTACCGGGCATAACTTTTCCTTCAAAAACCTCAGGCTCCATATATATGCCACTTAATGCATTTGGGTAACCAATGCAGAATACTTTTGAATCAGAAACTGGTGGACGATTAGAATAACCAAAAGGCAAGGTATCGAAAGGTTGAAAAGACTTATCATCAATTTGCAATACAGCCAGATTATTAACATCATCAACACGTATAATTTTTGCTGGCAAAACATATTCCTTTTTATTTATTCTGCCTCGTATACGTATACTATTTGCATCCATTATATTCTCATAAGTAGTCAATATTTTACCAGTTTTTGAGATAAAAAAACCAGATCCTTTACCCACCCAATGCTGTTGGAAGAAATAGTCAGTTTTTGTCAATTGATACTTCATTATAAAATCGCTAAACCGAGCATTTCCTCTTGAACGGGTTACCAATGCAACTTTTTCACCCTTAAGATTAGGAACTGGCAATACCATTTCGATTACACCATTCAATTCAAAAATCAAATTCTGATCATTCTTTTTAAGTACAATTTCGTTTTGATCTTCATCGAGTCTCTCTATTGCTTGCCTACCATCAGTCACACTCTTATAAACACCATCCTCCCAGTACTGTACAGTGTAATATTTTCCAAACATTAGCTCAAAAAGGTAGTAGTTATCTGAATTTTTCCATCCAATTGCGATGCCTTGCTTTGCATTATTTCCTTGCACCGGAATAACTAATTTGCAGGCAAATGAATTATTTAAATTTATTGGTATTTCTGGTTCATAAACAGCAACGCCAAGCGATTTAGTATTGTGTATAACCAATTCACTGTTATTAACGGTAAAGCTATCACATTGCCAAAAGCCCGAATTAGAATCAAATAATTCACGCCACATAGACTTACAATTTCCGTAATAATCGCAATCTACATCGTAAACCAATTCTCCACCTTTTTTAATATTATAACTGGTGAGCATTCCAGAATAGTCGAACAAACTAATATTGCCGTTTACGCATCCAGCATTGGGCGCTATTTCTCCTCGAACCAAACCCTTAGGTATATTTCCTGTGTAATATTGAATAAAAAGATTTGAATCTAAAACGGTCCTGCCATTTCTGTAATAATTCATTCGAGCAAGCCTTCCTTCTTTGTCGTAAACCGATCGCCAACCATTTCGAACTTGACCAAATGTAACTGTCGAAAAGAATAATAAAAATATAAGTACAAACGAAACTTTCATATTCAAGAAAATTATCCTTCAATAT
>JAQIBQ010000354.1 GCA_027859005.1 Prolixibacteraceae bacterium
TGATTTAGGTGTTCCTCTTGATGGGATAATTCAGGACTGGCGTTATTGGGGAAATAATTACCTGTGGAATGCAATGGATTTTTTAAACGAGGAATTTTACAATCCACAAAAAATGATTGATGATGTGCACAATTTGAATGCACACATGATTATATCTATCTGGTCTTCTTTTGGGCCACAAACTAAACAATTTCGTGAGCTGGATAAAATTGATGCACTATTTGATTTTAAAACATGGCCCGAATCGGGTTCTTTTAAGTGGCCACCAAATCCTGATTATCCGGCAGGAGTTAAGGTATACGATGCATATAATCCTGAGGCGCGCGATATTTATTGGAAATATTTGAAAAATGGAATTTTTTCATTAGGAATGGATGGATGGTGGATGGATTCTACCGAACCTGATCATTTCAATCCTAAACCTTCCGATCTTAACAACCAAACTCATCTAGGATCATTTCGTAAAGTACGTAATGCCTATCCATTAATGACAGTTGGTGGAGTGTATGATCATCAACGCAAAGAAACATCCGAAAAACGCGTGTTTATCTTAACCCGTTCGGCATTTGCTGGACAGCAACGTTATGGTGCCAATACTTGGTCGGGTGATGTAGTGGCTTCGTGGGATGCTTTACGCAACCAAATATCCGGAGGACTAAACTTTTCATTGTGTGGTATCCCTCATTTCAACAGCGATATTGGTGGTTTCTTTCTTTGGGATTTTAAGAACCCTATTCAAAATGCAGATTATCGTGAATTGTATGCACGATGGATTCAGTTTGGCGCATTTTGTCCAATGATGCGTTCACATGGAGCCGATGCACCACGCGAAATTTACCAGTTTGGACAAAAAGGCGAAAAGGTGTACGATGCCATTGAAAAATACATCAACTTACGTTACAGCTTATTGCCCTATATCTATTCTACATCGTGGGATGTAACCGCAAACCAGTCAAGCATGATGCGTGCCTTGGTAATGGATTTTGCCTCCGATAAAGAAGCATTAGACATCGACGATGAGTATATGTTTGGAAAATCAATTTTGGTTTGTCCTGTTACTAAATCTATGTATCTCGAAGATAAAGAAGCCGATTTTAGCACAATAAAATCAAAGGAACTTTACTTGCCTGATGGAACCGATTGGATTGATTTTTGGACAGGAGAAAAATTCGAAGGCGGCCAAACCATAAATAAAGAAACACCTATCGACATCGTGCCGTTGTATATTAAAGTCGGTAGTATTCTTCCAATAGGCCCTAAAGTACAATTTGCAGAAGAGAAAAAATGGGACAACCTTGAAATTCGTGTTTATGAAGGTGCCGATGGCGAATTTACCTTGTATGAAGATGAAAATGATAACTATAACTACGAAAAAGGAATTTACTCAACCATAAAGTTAAGCTGGAACAATACTAAAAAAACCTTGACAATCAACGAACGTAAAGGCTCATTCCCAGGAATGCTTAAGGAACGTAAATTCAACATTGTAAAAGTTAACAACGCTAACGGAACTGGCGATGGAGTTGTTGAAAGGTTTGATGAAACAGTGAATTATGTAGGAAAAAAAGTTGTTATAAAGCTTTAGGATAAACAGTTAAATTATTTCATAAAATATAGAAGAATGAAATTCTTAAATTATATAATATTAAGCCTGATATTATTTTCATGTTCAGGCCCGATAGTTGAAAGTATTACAAAAGAAAAGAACGGTGTAACCCTAATTTTATTGGATGGAACACTTGGTATATACCCGGTTGCCGATAATGCAATGAGGATAAAGTTTAGTAAGGACACCTTGGAACCTTTACCTGAATTGATTCTTACTTCAGAGCTTGCAATACCTGAATTTGAAGTGACTGAAACTTCAAAAAATATTGTAGTTAAAGCAAAATATATTAATGCCATCATCGATAAAAAAACGGGGAGCCTTATATATACAAATGCTGAAGGAGAACCTTTTCTCAAGGAACAAGTCGGAACTCGAGTGCTAATAGCCGATTCGATTATGGGCGAAAAATGTTATATCGCCGAACAAAGTTTCCATTCGCCCGAAGATGAATATATTTTTGGCTTAGGACAATTTCAGGATGGTAATTATAATTTAAAAGGAATTAGTCGCCGACTTACGCAAGTAAACTCACAAATAGCCATCCCTTTTATTTATTCTAGCAAAGGATATGGATTGCTTTGGCATCAGTATGGGATGACCGATTTTAATCCTACTACGAATCTAATAACATTAAATAAACAAGAACTATCAGAAGAAAAAGAAGAGGTAGTTGAAGTTACTACAACTGCTGGAACACAAAAGGTTTCACGAAATCAATCGCTTTATAAAGGAAGTTTTGAGGTGACAGAAGATGGAGAATATTCAATATTTCTTGATTTAGGAGCCATGGGTAACCGTCATTTTGTGACCATTGACGGAAAACCCATACTTGATCAAAGCAATATGTGGTTGCCTCCTACTGCCGGTACAATGGTAAATCTAAAAACTGGAAATCATGAGGTACAATTAATCTGCAAATCGGATAATGCACCTGAATTGTCGTGGACGTTAAAAGAAAACACAACAACGTTTCGCTCGCCAGTAGCAAAAATGCTTGATTATGTAGTTTTTTATGGCCCATCGGCCGATAGTGTTATTGCCACTTACCGTAATCTTTCTGGCAATGCACCTATGTTTCCAAAATGGGCCTATGGCTTTTGGCAATGCCGCGAACGCTATACATCAGGTAAACATTTAGTAGAAACCGTAAAAGAGTTTCGCAAAAGAAAGCTTCCTATGGATGTTATTGTGCAAGACTGGCAATATTGGGGAAGTCGAGGTTGGGGAGTTCCGCAATTTGACGAAACCAATTATCCTAATCCGTCCAAATTCATTAAAGAAATTCACGATTTAAATGCACATTTCAACATCTCAATTTGGTCGAATCCCGATAAAAATTCGGAAATTGGCAAAGAGTATGTAGCCAATAAACGTTTCATTTCTGGTACTAAATGGTTAGACTATTTTAACCCTGCAACCAGAGAAGAATATTGGAATACACTAAAAATAAATATGTTTGACAATGGTGTTGATTCGTGGTGGATGGATGCTGTAGAGCCCGAAAATGATGCCTTGAAAGGAGAGCAAACCTACGCAGGAATTGGAGACTTTTATCGTTTAACTTATCCTTTGATGGTAAGTCAAGCTGTTTATGAAGGACAACGCGAAACCTCTTCCGATAAACGGGTTTGCATTCTTACTCGCTCAGCTTTCTCTGGTCAGCAAAGGTATGGTGTTATCAATTGGTCGGGCGATATTGGCGGAACATGGGATGCCTACCGCAGGCAAATTGTGGCTGGGCTCAACTTTAATCTCAGCGGACTTCCTTATTGGACAACCGACATTGGTGGTTTCTTCCGTCCAGGAATGTCTCAATATACCGATGAAAAGTACCATGAATTGTTAACTCGATGGTTTCAATGGGGGGCACTAAACCCAATTTTTAGAATGCATGGTTACATGTCGGAAACCGAACCCTGGAAATATGGTGAAACGGTTGAGGATAATATGCGGAAAATGCTCAACCTTCGTTACCGTTTACTTCCCTACATATACTCTGAAGCATGGCAGGTTACTAAAAATGGTTCAACAATGATGCGTCCTTTGGTAATGGATTTCAGGGAGGATACTAAAGCGGTTGATCAAGCCTATGAATACATGTTTGGAAAATCGATTCTTGTAGCTCCTGTAACAAAATTAGATGTGAATGAATTGAATGTTTATCTGCCTGAATCGTCTGCCTGGTACGATTTCTGGACTGGCACCCGTTTTGAAGGTGGACAACAGCTTATAACAGATGCACCATTGGATAAAATACCCATGTTTGTGAAAGCTGGATCAATTATTCCGATGGGACCTGTAATTCAATATTCAGGTGAAAAAACAGCAGATGCTCTTGAGATTAGGGTGTATGAAGGAGCAAACGGAGAATTTACATTGTATGAAGATGAAGGAGATAACTATAATTATGAGACAGGTCTGTATTCAAACATAAACTTTAAATGGGATAATACGAACAAAACTTTGATTATTAGCAATCGCATAGGTTCGTTTCCTGGTATAATAAATGAACGTAAATTCAATATTGTTTTAGTTTCAAAAGATAACATAATTGGAATGGAAATTCCTCTAGCATTTGTTAAGAGTATATCTTATACTGGCGAAAAAATTGAAGTTAATTTGTAATCTGTTCGAAAAAAATCATGTTTCTCAAAAAAGACTTTATCCTCGTTAATGCTAAATTAATTATTGTACTCGGTCTAACTCACATAGAGGAAAATTTTTCAAGTTTTCCTTTATGTGAATTTGACCTCACAAGGTTCGGTCTAACTCAGCGGAAAATTTTTCAAGTTTTCCTTTTCACTCCTTTCATTACAGTTGAAGTTTTTCCGCCCCCCTAATAACCTGAAGGACTGAAATACTCAATGAGCTGAAAAGATTACTTCGTCCAAGAAATGAAGGTGGGATTTCTCACATGCGTTACCAATGACATAACTACACAATGTTTCTGTTATCAGTGGTTTCTATTTTTAGTTATTTTGCTAATTTATTAAATGCTTTCATCTTATTTCGTAGTAATTGTTCATCGTATTGCTGCATCCCTTTTTCTGCATAATCTAATCCTTTTACATTTACTCTCCAGTAAAGTACTGCTATTTTTCTAGCCATTGCCTTTATTGCAATTCGTTGACCTTTACGTCCTCTGAGTCTTCTTCCAAATGAACCAATTGCAATCTTTTTACTGTTAATAAAACTTTGTGCAATTACTCTAAATGTTTGTCCTGCTCTTGGTTTTCCTTTCTTTCTGGCATTTCTTCTCATTTTCCCTGAGTTGAGCTGCCCAGGTGAAAGTTCAAGCCAACTAGTAAAAAGTTTTTCACTAGTCATCTTGTTAAATCGGAACCTGTTTCGGCTAACAACTGGATCCAAGTATAGTCTGTTATTCCTGATATCTATGTTGCATCTTTACTATCAAAAAT
>JAQIBQ010000485.1 GCA_027859005.1 Prolixibacteraceae bacterium
TCTTTATATCGAGTTTTTTACACAATTGAGATTTTAAAGAATCATGAATGATAACGGTCATGTTGGTAAGTAAAAAGGCAGAGGAACAACCATTGTTATTCCTCTGCCTTTTTACTTTCCAAAATGAACGTTATCATTCTTTATTCTTTAAAATCTCAATTGTGTAAAAAACTCGATATAAAGAGAAATAGTACACTATTGAAATTCAGCTATTAAAAAAGAATTCTTTGGTTATAGCAAAACTGACGAGTCAATTGTCATTAGAAAAAAGTCATTTATTAACCCTACATTTTCTTTCCCTAACGACCAATGACTATTGACTAACAACCAACAAATAAGCTATGTAGTAGCCCGCAAATAAAACACCAATAGAAATATTTAGGTTGAACTCACGTTATTACATGAATCAGAAATTAATAGTTGCGACTAGACTAAACCACTAATTGAAGATTTGTGAATGTCTGTATTTAAGCAATGCTTGAGGTCGAATATTTAAACCAGAAAATAAAAACAAGCTCTCTCAATACAGCGAAAGTTATTTATGAATCAAGAATCAACGAAGTTAATTGTCTCACTGTCCAGCAACATAGCAACCCGATTAATTGTTTATTAAAACAAAAAAAGCTGCTTCAGAAATTCTGAAGCAGCTTTATAGTATCGATTTAAATATTTGCTTATTTTTTCTTTCTTTTTTTGAAAAACACGCCACCTCCAATGGCTAGCAATCCAACTAAACTAGCAATAAAAGGAACAGGAACAGTACTTGGTGTTGTAATTGAACCTCCAGCTAAACTTGCAGCACTAGAGTAGGTTAATGAACTTGAAGTCACCCCCGTTAAATAGGCATAACCTGTAGAACCACCAGATAACGAAAGTCCTACAAAACCATTAACGCCTGCACTACCTGTTAAAGCAGCATTCAATTCAGCTTCTGAAAGTCTTGCACTTTCAACCCAACCTTCAGATATTCTATCAGTCAATGCAGATGTTGGAGTTGGACCAACAATTTCTTCATTAGGACCAAAATATTTTACAACAAAATAGTAATAATCTGGCTCACCAGTTAATGCTGGCGTTGAACCATTGCTTGCAGGAGAAACAGGAGGATTACCTACTGCATAAACTAGATTTCCATTAAGCCCCTCAATAATATACGACCCACCAGTGTTCCTAATAATATAGTCACTACCTCCTCCATTAATATCTATAAGTCCCCCATCACCTCCACTTAAACTTTCACCTGGGATTAAGGTAGGATAAATAGGAGGTAAAGCATTAACATTTGTTGCAAAGGCAAGCAGCAATACAGCAATTAAAGAAATTTGAATAATTTTTTTACACATAACGAATAGTTTTATATTTTTTATGAGTCCAAAATAATAAATACAATCTATATCACTCCTAGTTAACTAAATAAAAAAAAATTAATATTTAAAGATTCTAGATTAGGATGAAATATGAACATAGATCTTAGATTAGTTAGAAAAAATGGAGCCATAAGCTCCATTTTTAATTCTATTGAAATTTAGTATTGTTCTAATAATCGCCTTCGCCCATGTCCATCATTGAGCCTTCACCACTCCCACTATTGCCACGTTTCTTACGGTAGTTATTGATCTTATACGAAAGTGTTACGGAATATACAGGTGAATCCATGTCGAAAGACCTTTCGGAATAGAAATCAGGACCTGATGATTTAAACCCAAATTTAGCCGTTTGTAAAACATCCCGAATACTAAATGTAAGATTCAATTTATTGTCGAGAAAATCTTGTCGTACTGCCAAGTTTGTAAAAGCAAATCCTTCACGCCTACCTTGTATCGAATTTGTTGGTGCATGATACATTGCATCGAACTGTAATTTAGTGGTTTTTGTAAGCGTGAAAGTATTCCCTAAACGGGCATGCCAATTTTCACTGGTTTCCACTTGCTCTTCGTCATACAAAACACCCTGTACTTTATAACTGTAGAGATTTCCCATTAGGTTAAAATTCCACCATTTTGTTGGTCGGTAATTAAGCATCAACTCCACACCTGTTGAAAAATCTTCACCAATATTATCAATGGTTTGTAGCATTACATTTTCACTGTAAACACTTCTTAAGCGTTCAATTTTATTAATGGTTTTACGATGATAAATTTCAGTTGAAATAAATCCCTTCTGCAATTGCTTCTGGTACCCCACTTCATATGAATTTATATACTCAGGCTCTATTTCAGGATTTCCTTGCCGAATACTATATGCATTTACATAGGTAGTAAAAGGCTCAAGATAATATCCTCGAGGACGTTGTATTCTACGTGAATAGCTGGCCGTAAATTGTTGTTCAAAAGGAAGCTTTAAAGAGAAATGTGCCGAAGGGAAAAAGTCCCAGCGGTTGATTTCAAAAGCTTCACTGGCGCCACTATAATCAATAGACCGATCGGTATGTTCGGTTCTTATCCCCAACTTGTACCCGAATATATTTTCAGAACCACTAAAGGTGGTATAAGCAGAATGTATATCTCTACTAAAATACGATTCGTTATAATAAGTTGAAGCAGATGAAGGTTCATAATCATCTACTGCATTGTACCAATGAACATCGTTCCATTCAAATTCTCGATCCAATCTAGTTTGGTATCCAGCCTCTAATTTGAGTGTTTTTGTGAATGGATGTACATAATCAAGTTGAAACCTGAATTCATCTTCGTTTCCTGTTTCCCAGTTTTTTTGACCTTCAATTAATACTTCATCAACATTGAACTGGTCATAATAAGAAAGCTCCTCTCCATTACCCTTTTCATAATTAACATAGGCAGTAAGCTCCTGTCCCTCTTTCTCAAAGGTTTTTTTATAATCTAGACTAAAAGCTACGTTCTTGCTTAAGCCCTGGCTAGTACTTTCGGTTACCGATTTCAAATCATACCCATTCGTAGAATATTCGTGAAAATCATTCGTACCTCCGCGTATTCTATCTCTCCCATTTAAACTAACATTAAATGATAGCGTGTTTTTATCGTTCATAAAATAATCGAACCCAGTTTTCACCGACCAAGAATCGCGACCACGTTCATTCTTACCTGATGAAATTGTATTAATAGTATCTGCTCCAAATGTTATGGTAGAATCTCTTGAAAATCCACGTCCGTATCTGTTAGATTTATTTGCACTTAAAAAAACATTGAATTTATCTAATTTATAATTGAGCAAGAAGTCTCCCGAGATTGACCCATAGGTGTCAGCTGTCGCATTAAGAATACCACTCACTCCCGTAAGCTTACTCTTTTTTGTATTAATATTAATGATTCCTGCATTTCCATCGGGATCGTATTTTGCAGAAGGATTAGTTATGAGTTCAATGTTTCTGATGGTACTCGCAGGTATTTGGTCTAATGCGTCTTCGGCATCAAAAGGAGTAGGTCTGCCATCAATTAAAACAGTAAAGTTTGAACTTCCTCTTAAGGTTACATTTCCTTCGATATCCACAACTACCGAGGGCGTATTCGCCAGCACATCGGTTGCAGTTCCGTTTGCTGAAGTTGGAAACTGAGCTGGATCTATCACTTTTTTATCAATGTCGTACACAATAGGTGCATCCTGTGCATACACCTTCACTTCATCAATATTTTCGGCAGCCGGGTTTAACAACAAAGTACCTAAATCAACATTTCGTTCCTTTGGATTAATTACAATGTTCCCAATTTTGGTATGCTCGTATCCAATGAATTTTGCATCGAGGTAATATTTACCTGGCAGAATATCTTTCACTTCAAAAACTCCATTAATATTGGCAATTGCTCCTCCTACTAAAGCAGAATCTTTGGATGAATAAATGGCAACGTTGGCATATTCTAATGGGGTTTTGCTTCCCGCCTCAACTATCTTTCCCTTTAAAGTTCCTTTAACAGCTACTGTTGGTGGTTTGCCTGAATATTGAGCAAATAAACTTGTAGCACATAAAACGAACAGTGTTCCTAAAAATATTTTCCTCATCTATCTTAATTTATTTTCGTCATTATGGTAAACGATCTTATTGACCTTCGAAGTGGCAGAAAGTTTAATCGCCTACATGACTTTAACAAGTCATTAACTTTAATTCTAAAACAGCGGTACCAAACTTGGTGGAAGAATTGCTAGTTTATGTTTTTTGAAGAATTCTAAATTTAATAAAAAAAGCCCCAGATAAATCTGAGGCTTCTCGTTTGGGGTGGATGATGGGATTTGAACCCACGACCTCCGGAACCACAATCCGGCGTTCTAACCAACTGAACTACAACCACCATGTATGCAACGTTTTTTAATTGCGGTGCAAATATACTATTTTATTTTATTTCGATGCAAAATTGGAAGAAAAATCAAGGCTGTATTTAACTTTTTTTCTTCTATTCTTGGATCAAACACTAAGCCTACAATAAATGCTTTTTGAAACAGTTTCTTACTTTTGTAGCAAAACAAATTAAAATTTTGCTTTGAAAAAAATAAACATCTCAAATGTTAAAGCATTGCAATTGTTCCACCTCATCCGTTATGGAGCATTTTTGCTAATTGGTATATTGCTTTCAAAGTCTGATTTTGGTAAAACCAACATTGGTAATTACGAAACCTTCCTATTAATTGCTGGTGCTTTCACCTTTTTTTGGGTAAATGGCTTTCTGAAAGTAATGATGCCGTTATCGTCAGAAAAAAATGATACTGAAAAAAAAATACTGGTCTTCAATACCTTCGTGCTTTTATCCTTTTTTGCAACTGTAGCAGCAGTATTCGTATTATTTCTGAATCAACCCATTTCAAATTTTCTTATTAATGGCAATGAAATTCCAATGCCCTTGCTTCTTGCCTTATATATTTTTGTGAATAGTCCGGCATTAATGATTGAATACACCTACTTAGCGAACAACAAATCGAAAAGTATAATAATATATGCTATTATAATATTCACTCTTCAGGTTGTAGCTGTTGGATTACCTCCTTTTTGGGGCTATGGAATAAAAACAATTATATGGGCACTGGCTTCCATATCTATACTCAAATACATATGGCTAATTACAGTTCTAGTTAAATATTCGACAGCATAGGTGCAATGGACTGTATTGAAAGAATACATTGCTTTAGGTGCACCATTGGTTTTATCAACATTGCTTAGTTCATCAGCTCATTATATCGATGGCTTTATAATTACCTCGCAATTTACTCCTGACGACTATGCTGTGTTCCAATACGGAGCACGTGAACTACCTTTAGCTATGTTGCTAGCGAACTCCCTGAGTATGGCAATGCTTCCCAAGTTTTCAAAAAAGAATATTGAATCGCCTTTGGCAGAATTCAAGTCGGAAGTATATCGCTTAAACTGGCTATTATTTCCAATAAGTATTTTATTATTGCTTTCATCTCATTGGTTTTATCCTATTGTATTCAGCCCTCAATTCGAAGCAAGTGCAACTATTTTCAATATTTATTTATTACTTGTAATTAGTCGACTGCTTTTCCCTCAAACCTTATTAATCGCAAAGAAACTAAACAAAGTAATTGTTAAGGCATCTTTTTTTGAGATCGTAATTAACGTAAGTTTAAGTTTAATTTTAGCCAAAACATTTGGGATCAAAGGTGTTGCTTATGCTACATTTGTTGCCTATACATTTGAGAAAATATACCTTGCTTTTGCGTGTAAACGAAGATTAAACATTTCAGTTTTGAAATATTTACCTACACAAATTTATTTCGTAATGTCTTCACTATTGATTGTAGTATTTATACTTGTTGAATTCATACTTTATTAATTATGGAATTTATTATTGACAAACCTGAAACAGAGAAAATATACCAACGAATATTGAATGCTATTCCCAGCATGAAAAACGGCATTACGTCGAGCAACATGGAAGAACGAGGGATTAAGTATGAGAAGAACTGGGGAGTTGCAACTGTTGACTTAAAGAAATTTGCATCTCAATATGAAAAAGACCACTTGTTAGCACTGAAGCTTTGGAACAAAAAATGGCGTGAAACCATGATTCTTGCAACACTCCTCGACGATCCGAAAGAAATAACAGAAGAGCAAATGGACTTCTGGATTAAAACTGCCGAAAACATCGAAATTATTGAACAAGCCGTAATGAACTTGTTTACCGAGTCGCCGTTTGCTTTTGCGAAGGCCTTAGAATGGTGTCGTGGGAAAAAGCACTTAGTAAAAGTCACAGGCTTGCTCATGATGGGCCGAATGGCTTTAACATCGAAAAACGACATCGACGAAATGTTTGAATCTTTCTTCGATGTGTTGCCTCCTTTGGCTAAGGACAAACAATTATATTCGATATTCTACAGGTCAGTTTGTCAGCTAGCACGTCGGAGCAAGTACATGAACAAACAATGTGTCAGCTTCGTTAACTCACTGCTGGAACTGGAAGAAGATAATGCAAAGCAACTTGGCAATGAAATCATTAACGAAATAAGTAGCGAGCATTTCCTGTCAATTATTGATTAGATTCATTATTAAATCAAAAAAAATAAGAAATTTGCCCATTTATTGTAGCCGTGAGGGCTTCAAATAAAAAGTAAAAAAAAAATGATTTTATCAAGAACATCGAATCCTATATTTGGAAAAAAAACTTTCGAACAAGCATACACTCAAAATTACGACGATCAAATGACCTTAAACGGCACTATTAATAAAACTGCTTTGGTAATACTTTTTTTATTCGCATCGGCAAATTTTGTCTGGCAGTATTTTTTTAATAGTTTCGATCCTACAAACTCAGGATTAGCCGTTAATGGAATTACAAAATTCATAGCTATTGGAGGAATTGGTGGTTTTATAACTGCCATTATAGCCACTTTTAGTCCACGCAAATCAGGAATATTAACTCCTATTTATGCTATTTTTGAAGGAATGTTCCTGGGCGCTTTATCGGCCATGTTCGAAGCTCGTTATCCTGGACTTGTTATTAAGGCAGTTGCCCTAACTTTTGCAGTATTTTTAAGCATGCTTTTCGTTTACCGTCAAGGAATCATAAAAGTTACTGGAAAATTCCGAAGAGGAATGCTATCTGCTATTTCTGGTTTGTTACTGGTATATTTAGTTAGCTGGATTGCAGGAATGTTTGGAGCAAATGTATCGTATTTGCACGGTGGCGGAACTTTTGGGTTAATATTTAGCCTAATTGTAACAGGAATTTCAGCATTTAGCCTTCTGCTCGATTTCGATTTTATTGAACGTAATGCTGCTGCTGGAGCTCCAAAATACATGGAATGGTATAGTGTATTTGGATTGTTAGTTTCACTGGTATGGCTATATGTAAACATACTAAGGTTGTTATCAATTTTTACCGGCAGAGATTAACATAGGCTCTGCTTCAACCTATTGAAACAGCTACTTTTTTTGTATATTGACTTGCGAAAAAATAGATACGCTGTCTCTTTTTTCAAGTCCATTGGATTCAACCTTAAACCTGTTAACATGAAGCTTATTGAAGTTAAAACAAAACGTTCTAAAAAGCTTTTCAACAAACTCCCCCGAATACTTTATAGGAAAGACCCAAATTTTGCTTGCCCTTTAACCAAAATGGTTGAAGAAAATTTTGATCGTGAAAAGAATTCTTTCTACAAACATGGTATTGGCACACGATGGATTTTAACCGAAGGCAATAAACCAATTGGACGTATTGCTGCTTTTATCGATTTTGATAAAGCACATATTTTTGAACAGCCCACTGGAAACATTGGTTTTTTTGAATGTATTAACGATAAAGAAGCTGCTTCAATATTATTCGACACAGCCAAAGAATGGCTTCATTCACATGGAATGGAAGCAATGGACGGCCCCGCCAACATGGGGGAAAACTATATGAATCATGGTTTATTGTCCATGGGATTTACCACACAAGGTTTTGGCATGCCTTATAATCCCACCTATTATCTTGAACTTTTCGAGAGCTATGGTTTTAAAGTATATTACGAACAATACAGCTACCATTTAAATTATAAAGGTGCCTTGCCTGAACGATTTCGGAAAATTGCAGAATGGGTTGCCAAAAAGCCACAGTACAGCTTTAAACATTTCAGCTGGGATAAAATCGATAGTTTTATCAATGATTTTAGTGATGTATACAAAGGCGCTTGGAGTAAACACGAACACTTTAAAGCAATTGACAAATCGGAATTGAGAAGTTTTCTAGAATCATCAAAATTATTACTCGATCCTGAATTTGTTTGGTTTGCGTATGCCAATAACGAAGCGATTGCGATGTTCGTAATGCTACCCGACTTCAACCAGGCACTACAACATATAAAAAACGGGAAACTATCTCCTTGGAATATGATTAAGCTTATGCGCTTTATCAAGAGAGGAAAGTTTACCAGAGGAAGAATTCTAATAATGGGCGTTGTGGATAAATACCAGCGATCTGGAGTTGAGTCTGCTTTATTTTGGCAAATAGAAAACAAGGTGCTTCCTAAAAAACCAAAATACAAAGAAATTGAACTTTCGTGGGCTGGAGATTTCAATCCCAAAATTATTGCACTTTATAAATCAACTGGAGCAAAACACGCTAAAACCCATTATCAAATGAGGTATTTGTTCGACAGAAACAAAATATTTAAACGCGCAAAACTGATCGAATAAAATATTTTTGAAAAAAATGTTCAATTTTAGAAGAATATTTTGCAAAAGTTGAACGAATATATATCTTTGCAAACCGTAACAAAATCATGTAATTAAACACGCAGAAAAATGAGAGAAGGTATACACCCTAAGAATTATCGTTTAGTAGCGTTCAAAGATATGTCAAACGAAGAGGTAGTGATCACTAGGTCAGCAGCTTCAACGAAAGAAACTATTGAGATTGATGGTGTTGAATACCCATTATTCAAATTAGAGATTTCAAGCTCGTCTCACCCATTTTACACGGGTAAAATGAAATTAGTAGATACTGCCGGACGTGTTGACAAATTCATGAACAAATACAAAAAACACATGGATCGCTCATAAGCATCCGAAAAGATACAAATTTAAGCTCCGCCTTTAGCGGGGCTTTTTTTGTGCTTATAAAACTTAAAAGCCTATCCACAAGCGAAACCCAGCCCCGATATATCCTGTTGCATTAAAACTACTGTAATAACCCAATTCTGCCCCATACATCAATTCACTTACACTATATCCTAGTTCAAAATAATCTCCTATTTGATTTGTTCTCAAATAGTTTAAATGAATATTCTCATTCATTACAGCATTGCTAATAACTGGCAAATATTTCAATAGCAACCTTGGCGTTTTATACTTAAAATTTGCACTAAAATACATTTCATTCGTAGAAGTGTAATTGGGTAATAAATAAAATCCTTTATCAGAGCTTTTAAAATCAAACATGGTTGAATAACTTGTAAAATACTTGAATTCAGTCACACTCATATTATCCTTGCCATAAAAGTCACCCATTGAGCACTGATAATCGATAAAACTAGACAGTCCGACATCAATCAATTGCTTTATTCCAAGTTCAAAGCTTCCCCAATTTTCTAATTCATTTTTGATTTGCCACCCGGCTTTATACGCCAAAGTAAAGGTTGGCCATTTTGAATACACTTTTTCCTTCCTCCCTTCAATAATTTTAAAATAATTGAAAGGAGTATACTCCACTTCACTTTTAAACTGAAAAAAATCAATTTCGCCAAAGCTTATTACATCTCCTGTATAAGCGTATAAATCATTCCGGTGATATTCCTTTTTAGAATTTACAATAGAAAAATTAGTGTTATTTTGCAGACTATTTTTAGTAAAATGCCCCAAGCTCAAATGCAACAACAATCCATTTACAATTTCGAACCTATTTTCAATTTCCATAAATGATTGTTGATAATATCTGGAATAATTCTCTTTAAACATTAACGAAGAAACAGCATTCAAAAAATTAGTTGGCGATGCATTTTCACTAAAATTTCGGACACCACTTCCCCCAAAAAATGATAATTCTCCATATTTCAATGGAGCATAATTCAATTTAGCTGCGATATTATAATTGACTTTTTTTATGGCAAATGCGTATCCAATATTCAAATTACCAGTTAAACTTCTATTTTGTTGTAATTGTCGTTTATAAGACAAACCCTGAGCGTATGAAAATCCTTCAACCGAATTAAAATCCAACCGATTTATAGCTAATAAAGGTGAGGATTTCAGTAAAATTGAATCATGCTTAAATTGGAATGCATGCCCTCCTAAAACATAAGCTATAACTTTTTTCTTTCCCTTTCCCTTAACAATAGAATCGACGACTACTGCATTTGCAGCTGCCAAAGAATCAGAAGAAAGGTAACAAACCAACTCATCGTTGCTTAAAGGTTTAGGACGTAAAAAACCCCATTCCTTGCTTGATAAACTGGCTAGTGTATCAGCCTTTTCAATTTTATAGTTGTCTTGTACTTCAAATTCATGTTCCTTGGTAATTGTATCCTTAATAGATTTTGAGGATACTTTTTTCATTAATCGAGCAACTTTTAGTGCTTCACGTTTTGAAATATTCTCTTTAGACAATATCTCTTGTATTTTTTGTAAATTTTTGTCTTGCACTTTTGCAGCTTCCTGTTCCTCATATTCTTTATCGAGATAGAAATTTTGCAGTAGCTCTGGTTTGTTTAACTGTTCATTCAACCCATAAGAAACATACTTTACAGAACTACTATATGTCGCCAATGCTTCCATTCCCATTGTGCTAGCCTTTATTACAATTGAATGGCTGATAGGTAGAAACACACCCGTATCTAATTCACCAAATTGAACTTCAATCGACAAGTTACCAAAAGATTGTGCTGTGTTCAAATTTAACGAATGCAAACACCACAATCCATCAACAATATATATTTCACCTGTAAATAGTTGCCGACTTTTACGCTTAGGAGCAACAACTATCTTGTTAATTAGATACTCGCCCTGGCCAAAACTTCCTTTGTATTTGAAATTATAATTGGAAAAAGCTTGCGGAGATAATGGGGAAATCATGCTTTTAGAAATTACAGGTTCATAAGCACTTTCTGTAATCAAGCCAATATCAAACGATTCATTAGTAGTATTCTTTTGTGAAGATGTGCTTGATATAATCTTTTGGCTGTATTGGTCTGGTGCAACAAAATTAATCTCATTCAGTGACTCCTCTACATACATATCTCCATCCCTCAAAATCACTCCATTAATGTCGAAGTTTAGACTTTTTGAGAATAATTTGGGAACCTTTACAATTTTAGCTGTTCCCTTCAAATAAACTTCAGCATTATATTCTTTGACCTGATTCAAATAGTAAGGTGCGAGTGATATCACTCTTCTCATTATCGGATAGGCTTGATCCTCCTTACTATTATATACACGTATTTCGTGTAGTTTATAAGATTGATCGGTTAATACAATGTTTCTTACAACAATTGTATCGGCAACAATAACATTGAACTCAACCTGACTATACCCTAAGCTTCTTATTTGTATTGAATAGCTTCCTTTTGGTACATGTATTTCATATTTCCCTTCAGAATTTGAAGTCGTACCCATTTTTAATTCCTTCACAAAAATAGTTGCATATGGAATGGGCTCCTCCATTGAATCAAAAATGAAACCTGTTAGTTTTTGAGAATACACAATGGTATGAAATAGGAATAATAGTACTAATAAGTAAAATAATTTCATGTCTCTTATTTGGGCCAGAAAGGTAAAGAAACATTAGACTAATAAATGTTAAACTTTGTGTATAAATTAAAAAAGCTGCTCCAATGGAACAGCTCTAAAATATAATTTGATAGATTTATTTATTTCTTGAAATACAGAAAGCGCTTTATCTTTTTAGTAGCTGTTTTCTCGAAGGGTTCTTTTTTATTAACAACCTTTTGTACTCTTGAGAACTTATTCACTTTTGAATTCACAAACTCTTGTAATTCAACTTTCAATTCTTCTATGTTCTTATCGATGTACTGGGTTGCCTGTTCTTTAAGGTACTTGAATTTTGTCTCTAATTCTTCACGATTAAAATGAACCATTGCAACCAGCTTCCCTTTTTGTTGCACTACAACCGACTCAGACACATGCTTAAACCGATTAATAATGGCTTCAATTTCTTCAGGATAAATATTCTCCCCACTGGCACCAATAATCATATTCTTCAAACGGCCTTTTATAAATAAATAGCCCGATGTATCAAAACGACCTAAATCACCTGTTTTAAACCAACCATCTTCGGTAAGTACTTCAGCAGTTAATTCAGGTTCTTTGAAATAACCCTTCATTACGTTATCGCCCTTTGCCCATATTTCACCTTCTCCAGTTATAGGGTCAGGATCATTAATCTTAAGAGTAACTCCCTCTACAGATGGACCTGTTGATTGATATTTGCCTTGATGTGAATCAAAACCAGCAATCAATGGAGCCGTTTCGGTTAACCCATACCCTATCGCATTAGGAAACTTCGATTCAACTAGAAATTGCTCAACACTGGGGTCGAGTTTTGCTCCACCAATACCAAAGAATTTAACTTCGCCTCCAAAGGTTTCCATCAACTTCTTCCCAGCTACTTTATTCAACAACTTTCGAGTAGGACCGAATTTATATAAAACTCGCGTAATTGCTTTTCCATTAATGTTAGGCAATACTTTACCTTTGTAAATTTTTTCGATAATAAGAGGTACCGATAAAATCATGGTTGGCTTAACAACTTTCAACGCAGGCAATAAAACTGCAGGTGTAGGTAGCTTACGCAAATAAGACACCGATGCACCACTATAAATAGGTAACAAAAAAGCTACTGTATTTTCGTAGGTATGCGACAGAGGCAGTAAAGACAAGAATCTATCAGTGCTATCGGTTTTATGTATTTTAGAACAGCCAAATACATTTGACACCAAATTCCAATGCGACAACATTACACCTTTAGATTTACCTGTAGTCCCTGAAGTATATATTATTGAAGCTATATCGTCTTTCGCAATTTCATTAAACGCTACTTCCTCACTTCTTTTAGTAATAGTGCAGGCAAGATTTTTAATTTCGTTTATGTTTAATCCATGTTTTACTTCTGCGAAACTATCAACAATAACTAAACATGTTAATTGCTCATATAACGACGGGGTAATTCTACCATATAAATTCTCAGAGACAAAAAGTGCTTTTGCTTCTGAATGTTGCAGAATATTTTCAATCTCATCTTCGTGAAAATCGGGCAAAATAGGAACAACAATTGCACCCATCGATACAATCCCAAAATAGGCAGCTCCCCAATTGGGCTGATTTGCACTTAAAAGGCCAACTTTATCGCCTTTCTGAATACCTTTTTCTTTAAGAAAACTCGTGATTGACAGTACCTTTTCCCACAATGAATTGTAGGTTAAAAATGGTTCATTTACAAAACCTAAAGCAGGTTTATTTTTGTGGGTTTCTACAGATGCTTTTAACAGCTCGCCAAGATTATTCATCAATTATTTCTCCCTTATTTCTTCCCAGAATTACCAGATTACGAAACTAACAAAAAAAAAAATCACATATGAATAATAGATACTCTAATATTCATAAAAAAATAACAAAATAATAGCTATAATGTTGTTATAACTTAAGAGTAAAGGAATCGTTTAATCTTTTTTGTCGCCGTTTTTTCAAAAGGCTCTATTTGAGACACAACTACCTGTACTCGTGAGAACTTATTAACTCTTGAATTTACAAAATCGTGTAATTCAGTCACTAATTCATCAACATGCTTATCAACATACTGATTTGCTGTTTCTTTAAGGTGCGTAAATTTTGCTTCAAGCTCTTCGTGATTAAAATGAACCATGGCAACTAGTTTTCCCTTCTTCTGCACAACCACCGATTCAAGCACATGCTTAAACCTATTTATAACTGCCTCTATATCTTCGGGATAAATATTTTCGCCACTAGCACCAATAATCATGTTTTTCAAACGACCTTTAATAAATAAATAACCCGATTTATCGAAACAACCAAGGTCTCCAGTTTTAAACCAACCATCATCGGTTAATACTTCAGCTGTTAATTCAGGTTCTTTGAAATACCCCTTCATTACGTTATCGCCCTTTGCCCATATTTCACCTTCACCTGTTATAGAATTCGGGTTATTAACTTTTAAGGTAACACCTTCCATTGCAGGACCTGTTGATTGAAACTTACCTTGAAAAGAATCAAAACCTGCCAGAGTAGGTGCTGTTTCGGTTAAACCATAACCAATTGCATAGGGGAATTTGGCTTCAATTAAGAATTGTTCCACCATTGGATCAAGCTTTGCTCCACCAATTCCAAAGAATCCCATTTTGCCTCCAAAAGTCTCCATCAATTTTTTACCTGCTACTTTATTTAACAATTTACGAGTTGGCGAAAACTTATACAATATACGAGTAAGGGCTTTACTATTAATATTTGGTAATATTTTTCCTTTGTAAATTTTTTCAATAACTAATGGTACCGTTAACATTATTGTTGGTTTCACAACCTTTAAAGCCGGTATTAATACCGACGGTATTGGTGGTTTTTTCATATATGAAACAGAAGAACCTGCATGGAAAGGTAATAAAAACCCAACTGTATTTTCGAGTGTATGTGAAAGCGGTAAAATAGACAAAAACCGATCTGAATTAAATACTTTTCGCATTTTCATTAGGCCTAAAACAGTAAAAACCAAATTCCAGTTCGAAAGCATAACTCCCTTGGATTTACCTGTAGTTCCAGATGTATATATTATTGCAGCTAAGCTGTGCTTGTTTAC
>JAQIBQ010000516.1 GCA_027859005.1 Prolixibacteraceae bacterium
AAGGACCTTAAGCAGGAAGTTTATCATACCCATTTTCCTTAACATAATCTAGCGTTAAATTGTACGGCGAACGACCACTGGCATTTAAGCCGTGTAGCTTCTGGTTTTTTGCATCCCAAACTAGGGCAAATAAATCGCCACCCATTCCATTGCCTGTTGGTTCCATTAATCCCAAACAAGCATTAGCAGCTATGGCAGCATCAACGGCACTTCCTCCATTTTTCAGAATATCTATAGCGACTTGAGTTGCTAAGGGCTGGCTAGTACACGCCATTCCATACTGAGCAATAACTTCAGAGCGTGTTGCAAAAGGGAGTCCCGTAATTCGGTCTTGCGAATTAGCAGTGATACATAGGATAAAAAGAAATATTGAAACGAAACTAATTCTCATGATCATAGTTTTGGTGATTCACGCACTAAAGTAATGATTTTTGAGAAAACGATTTTTATCTTATAGGTTCAATGATTTAAAACAAATAGATAAGTCCAGCCACAGCATTAAATACAGGACTATCTGCTAATAATCCCAAGCCTCTGTATACATCCAGTTGAAACGCTTGAATAATTTGATGAGTCAATCCAAAATTGAACTGTGCATCGTTTGTATTTGGAGCTGGGAAATAGGCTCCTTCTAAATAAAAACCACTTTTTTCACCCAAGCCAACTCCAACAGAAGCAGAAACAATACCCATAATTTCCTTAGCGATTGATGAATAGTCAATGCCAAGGTTATAACCAATTGAAATATTATCCGTTAAGTCGTTCTCAAAAGTAAATATGACATTCGGTGTAAAATCAACAATTGTTCGAATTCCAACTTTCTGTATATTAACTACATAAACTACGATTAAGGCTATTTGAGCTAACTTGTTTTTCTTCTCTAACAAATGAATTTTACTTCCGAAATATAGCGGTGTACTATTTTTTTCAGAATCTAAAATATCCTCGGTTTCTTTTACAAATTCAAAACCAAAGCGCAATTCTGTATTGTTGGTTAATCCAAAACGAAACAAGCTTGAGTTATAAGATTTTGATGTTGCATTTTCCGACTCTTTCGAATAATCAAAACCGGTTTCAAATTGCAGGTGTCCCTTAGGGATAACATAAGCCGATTCTGTCATATCCGGACGATCTCCGATTAATTCGGGCTTTTACGACTGTGAATAAAGAATCACTGAATGAAGGAGAAAAAGTATTGTGAATAATTTAGTCATAACTGAGTATAAGAATGAATAGCTAAGTATGCAAATTCTATTAATTTTATAATGGTATATAAACACCTTTTCATACTACATGTTTATTTTAATTTAATTAGGTCATTGTATGGACATTAAAACAATCGAAAATAGAATTGAAACGCTCCGTAAAGAGCTCGATCAGCATAATTACCTGTATTACGTAAAAGCAGCAGCCGTAATCTCGGACTACGATTTTGATCAGAAGTTGAAGGAGTTGGAAGCATTAGAAAAGGATAATCCGCAATTTGCCGATCCTCTGTCTCCTACACAGCGTGTAGGTAGCGACATTACTTCTGAATTTCAGCAAGTGAAACACAAATATCAGGTTCTTTCATTATCGAATACTTATAATGAGGGAGAATTGCACGATTTTGACGCTCGGATAAAAAAAGAATCCAACTTGGAGCCCGAATATGTATGTGAACTCAAGTTCGATGGTGTTTCCATTAGCCTTACTTACGAAAATGGGATTTTAAAACACGCAGTTACACGTGGAGATGGAGTTCAGGGCGATGATGTAACCGCCAATGTTAAAACCATACGTAGTATTCCTTTAAAATTGCAAGGAGAAGGATGGCCATCTGAATTTGAAATACGTGGAGAGTTGGTAATGCCTTTCGATGTATTTGAGAAATTGAACGAAGAACGTGTCGTCAATGGCGAAGAGCTTTTGGCAAACCCACGTAATACGACTTCGGGAACTATCAAAATGCAAGATTCATCAGTTGTTGCTAAACGACAATTGGATGGCTATTTTTATTATGTTCCAGGTGCTATCAGATTATCAGAGAGTCATTCCCGAAATCTAGAATTAGCACAATCATGGGGTTTTAAAGTTTCAGAACATACACGCAAATGTGCTACCATCGATCAAGTAATTGAATTTATTCAGTTTTGGGACCGCGAACGTTCAAAGTTACCAGTGGCTACCGATGGCATTGTAATTAAAGTCGATTCTATTGCTATACAAAACGATTTAGGAACCACTGCAAAATCTCCCAGATGGGCCGTTGCCTATAAATTCAAGGCAGAACAAGTAGAAACGAAATTACTTTCAGTATCCTATCAGGTAGGTCGAACAGGTGCCGTAACTCCGGTTGCCAATTTGGAAGAAGTGCAAATATCTGGAACAAAAGTAAAACGTGCATCACTGCACAATGCCGATATTATTGCCAATCTGGATCTGCACTTAAATGATATAGTTAAGGTTGAAAAGGGAGGCGAAATCATACCTAAAATAGTTGGAGTTAACGAAGAAGAAAGGCATCCTCTAAATCAAAGAGTACAATACATTACCCTTTGCCCTGAATGTAATACCGAATTGGTTCGCGACGAAGGTGAAGCAAAACATTATTGTCCCAATTCCACCGGTTGTCCGCCCCAAATCAAAGGAAACATCATTCATTTTATAAGCCGTAAGGCCATGGATATTGATGGAATGGGCGAGGAAACGGTAGAATTATTTTACAACGAAGGAATGATTAAAAATGTTGCTGATTTGTATGCACTAAATCCTACAGATATTGCTGGACTGGAAAGGTTGGGTGAAAAATCAGCTCAACGAATAAAAGCTGGTTTAGAAGCCTCAAAGACAATTTCATTCGAAAGGGTATTGTTTGCTCTGGGTATTCGCTTTGTTGGAGAAACGGTTGCTAAAATATTGGTTAAAGCGTTTAAAAATATCGATCAAATGATGGCAGCAACTACCGAAGAATTACTTGACGTAAATGAGATTGGTGGTCGCATAGCTGAAAGTATTCACGCATACTTTGCCGATGAAAAATGCAGAGCCCTCTTCTAAGACTTGAGGGACTGTGGATTGCATTTCGATTTTTCGGAGGTAGAAGTTGTAGGTACTTTCGATAGA
>JAQIBQ010000549.1 GCA_027859005.1 Prolixibacteraceae bacterium
TCTATCGAAAAGCATTAAGTTTGAAACCGAACGATCCAAATGCAAAACAGAAGCTTTCTGACGTTGAGACGTTGATCAATTCAAACTGACACATTAAGAATGGAATCTGATAATCCTAGTTTTAAACAAAAACTTCAAGAAATAATATTTGAAGCTGATACACCTTCAGGAAAACGATTTGATATACTGCTGTTCTGGGCTATTGGCCTGAGTGTTTTGGTGGTAACTTTAGAAAGTGTTCCTTCTTTTCGCGAAAAATATAGTGCCTTATTCAGAACTGTCGAATGGTTTTTTACAGTTCTATTTACTGTAGAATACATCTTACGAATAGATAGTGTGAAAAAACCGTTGAAGTATATTTTTAGCTTTTATGGTATTATTGATTTACTCTCAATTCTTCCTACATTTCTTGGTTTGTATGTTGGAACAACGCATTCAATACGCGTAATTAGGGTATTGCGCTTGTTGAGGGTATTTAGGGTGTTGAAATTAATTAGTTTTGTGAAACAAGCTCAACAATTACGCAATGCTTTAAAATCAAGTAGACAAAAAATAATTGTGTTTCTATTAGCAGTGCTCGTTTTGGTAGTGATTTTAGGCACGCTAATGTATATGCTTGAATCGCCTGAAGATGGATTTACGTCTATTCCACGAAGCATCTATTGGGCTATTGTTACCCTTACAACAGTTGGTTATGGCGATATAACACCTCAAACCGTATTTGGACAAACTTTGGCATCGGTAGTAATGATTATTGGCTATGCTATAATTGCTGTCCCAACCGGAATAGTTACGGCTGAAATGGTCCGCTTTACATCAGGAACGAATACCAATACACAAGCTTGTCCATCATGCTCAAAAGAAGGACATGCCGATGATGCAAAATATTGTAAATATTGTGGCGAAAAACTATAAAAAAAACCTCCGTTATTTTCGACGGTTTTTTTATAAGTGTATGTGATTTTTTATCTTATTATTACTTTTTCGGTTTTTATCGTTTCCCCTCTAAGTACAACAATATAGATACCCGGTAGATCTATCTGAAATTGATTCTTTTCATTCGGTGAAAGTTTTAGTTGTTTAATTTCCTGTCCTTGGGTTGTATATACGCTTGCATGCTTGAAGTCTTCAGCATTTTCAATCATTACAAATTTATCGATACTGTATATTCTGGTATTTATTCCATAGTTATTGATAGCAGATCCAATACTTATATCGTCTAAACTTCGAGGAACCAATTTTGCTTCTCCTTCGTGCCAAATGGCGATACCGGTGATATTGTACCAATGATCTTGTGTTTCTGTTCCAATGTAGTCTGCGTTGTAAAAATGAGTATGAAGGATAATCGTTTCATTATTGATGTGCATTTCGTAGTCGGTATCGTTTTCAAATATCCAATTTTCAAGGTCTACCGACATGGTTACTAATTCCGACTCATAGTCTTCAGAGTTGGAAATAAAGTCTGGTGCAGCAACATCTTCAGCAATAGTCTCAACACCATTGTATAGGAAATTTGAATTTTCGGTTGGGATAAATTCCAACATACCATCGTTATCGAAAAGTGTGCCGGTTAAATTGCTAATGACATCTCCTATCTCGAAATCAGTAAGAATTATGCCTTCAACATCGTCGATAAGAATAGCAGCACTTTGGTCTTGAATGAATTTTTGATTTCTATATACCATTGCATAGGTAACATCTGCTTCGCCATTGTAGTGGTAAATTGTTCCATCGGTTTTACCTTTTCTTAATTCGGCCAATGAATTTACTTCAATTGGTGAAATTGTAACTACGAATGAAGCTTCTGATACTTCGCTGCTATCGATTCCGAGAACAGCTACTGTTTTTAAAACAGTTGATTCATAGAGGGTAAATACTTCGGTATATTGAATTCCTCCTTCGTTAGGATTTGTTCCATCAATTGTATAGTAAATTACTGCATCATTGGTAGCACAAGTAATTTCAATTTTAACTGAATCAGCATATTCACCAGCAAGAGGTGAGATTACCGGATTAGCAACTTCAATTGACGATGCTTCCAAAATATAACTCTGTTCAATAATAATACTGGTCTCATCATCTAATACAGAAATCGCTTTAATTGTGACCGATTCTAAAATAGTAAAGGCATTTTCATATATCATCGAATTTTGCTCTGGATCACTGCCATCTGTAGTATAATAAATAATTGCTTCAGCAGTGGTACAGCTTATCGATATTTCCAGTGAATCGAAATAAGTTCCAGTTACTGGTAAAATTTGTGGTGAAGTAAGTCCTGAATTTGTGCTTGTGCTTATTATTGGAGCATCTTCAATTTTATAATCGATGTATTCGCCACTGTTCACATACGGATAAATCGAAAAGTAGTATACCGTTGAAGGGGCTAAATTTTCCCAAGTAAAAGTCGTGTCGTTATCATCTATTTTAGTAGCACCATTACCATCGCTTAGATCCAAATCGCCTGAAATATCAGTGCCATCGTTTGGGACAATGAGCTCATTTTCTGATGTATTCACGAGTAATACATATCCTTCGGGATTATTTCCACTGTTTGTTGCATCCCAAACAAGACTTACCGAACCGTTTGTTGTGGAATCAACGTTAAAGTTTGTTATCGCATTTGAAGGTTCTAATGCAAGGGTCGCTTCATGAGCTGATACTCCTTCGGAATAACGAGTATCGTCAGAAACTGACCATATACTGTAATGGTAATAGGTACTTGGCTCAAGGTTTATATGATCGAAAGCAGCACCAACTCCTTTATAAACTACTGTACCTCCGCCAGGTATTTCCTCATTTAGTGCATAAATAGTTCCATCTACAGGTATTGCTTCTACTTCAGAATAAAGCTGATATACAATTACTACTTTATCGTTATTTACATTTTTTTGCCAGGTCAATTGTATCGTTGAAGCTGTTTCAACTTCGGCTTCAAATAGAGTTGGAGTATTTACCGGCTCAATTGAATCTGTTGTTGCTTCAGTTGTTGGAGCCTCAATTGTTTTGTATACGATTGTATCGTCTGTTTCAACAAAGGGAAATATACTGAATTGATACTGGGTACCTGAAGAGCAATTATCGAAGGTGTAATTTGTACTTCCATGATTGAGTGAAACAACTCCATCTCCATCTGTTAAGTCAGTATCATTGCTAGGATGTATTCCATTTGTAGGTAATTCAATGGCATTGGTCGAGGCCTTTAATAAATAGCCACTTGCAAGCACTTCACCATCGTTTTCGTCCCATCTCAAATCAATACTGGTCTCGGTAATTGTTCCACTTATGGCAGAGAAGTTACTGGCATGATTACTCGGTTCAACTACTGTCGACTCAGTTCCTGTAATTGAAACTTTTCCAATTTCCCAAGATGAAGAACCGGCACTGGTGCTTGTGTATTTAAACGCAATTGTCACCTTACTTTCTCCTTCATATTCCGACAAATCAATAGGGTCGACATCAATAAAATCCCAACTATTACCAACTGATCGTCCAGTAACGATTAGTTCATTCCATGTTGCTGGTGTTGCAGCATCTTCATCATAATTAGTTGAAATTAGAATCTGTAGCTCGTTATAGTTGGTCAGGTAGTAAATCATTTCGTTGAAATTTAGTACTAAGTCTGTAAAGTTCCGAAAATCGAATTTTGGACTGTAAAGCCAATCGGTATTTGCAAAACTTTCAGAACTATATCCCGAAATTGTCATACTTCCATCACCAAAATTTTTCCATTCCCAAACTTGATCTCCTTCTATCGATTCTTGTGAGAAATTACCAATGTCGAGTGAGAAGTATTGTTCATATGGAATTGTTGCATCGGTACTTGATATTTCAATGGTATATTCTGCACTTGCTACTGAGCTATAAATAGCATCTTTAAAAGCGATGGCTTTAAAAGTAGTACTCTCTGTTATGTTAACTGCAGTTAAATATTCAGTTGATGTATTGTCAGGAGTAGTACCATCGGTAGTATAAAAAATACTTGCATCGGCTGTAGAGCAACTTATGCTTACGTTTTGAGCTGAAGGATACGTTCCGGCTATGGGATTGAAAGTAGGTGTTTGAACTGTTTCGGGTTCCTCATTGCCTTCACCATTCACGTCAATTATGTTGTCAACTCCTTCTATCGAAGGAAATGTTGCACCACCATAAGTATCTCTGAATCCATGTGCTTTAATCTGTTTTCCATAAGCTGCCGGATTACTGTTCAATCCCCAGAGGGTACGGTGGCCTGTAGCACTTTCCAATTTTATTTGAATACAGTTGTCAATGCTCGTTTCGCTTGGATCATCAGCAATCGATACAGCATAATCACCGTCCCATGGCTGTTCAAAGTCGTCATAACGTCCGCCAACAATAAATCCTTGCACCCAATACATTGTTGAGCCTGTATTTAAGGCTCTTGCTTCTGAAACAGTATAAGGATTATCAGCTGATCCATCTCCTGCATATGCTGTATTAAATACAGATAAGCATAAAATTATGAAAATAAGAAGAAATTGTTTCATCGGGTTTGGGCTTTAAATGAGCGAAAAAGAACAATAAGTTTCGCAACGTACTCTACGTTCTATTTATTTTTTTATCACTAGTGTCCGATTAAAAAAATAATATTGGTTAACCATTGGTTGAAATTCTATAGCACAACAGTGATTGTTTAATTTAATTTTCGATAAACCAATGTGCCTGCTAATGCAAAGAACATGAATAAAAAATATCTCCAGTCTATTGGGACAGGAGGTAGGGGCAACGTAAATGCCGCACCATTAATATAGGTTGCTGGAGAAAATAAGGCACCAGCTGAACCTGTCGCTGTTGAATGTTGAACAAACGATCCGGTAATATCAGGGTCACGTGTTAGCGATTGATTATTTCCAGCTTCGCTGCCATAGCTGTAACTATCAATCACATTCCCTGATGGATCTCTTAATGTAATTTGGTCACCACTATTGTTTAGGCCAAGTAAGCCTGCAGAGGCGGTATAGGTTCGCATGGTAAAACCGGTAGGTGTTCCACCTCCAAATACAACAATTGCTTCGCCAGGTTGAAGCATGATATTTGAACCAAAAGTATGCCTTGTACTAACACCATCACTAAGGGTGTATCCTGAGAGTATTACAATAAATGAATCGTTATTTACGATTTCAATAAATTCATCGTCTCTCGAGTCAGCTGTTCCATCGTTATTGGCATCACCATTTGTTGCATCAGGGTCGGCATGAATTTCATTAATCACCAAATTTGGAAGGTCGGGAATAACGTTACCGCTACAAGAAACGGTTTTAGTGCTTCCTCCTGTTGTAGTTATGATGATATTATTCGAATACGTTCCTAGGTTTAATCCTGAAATCATTCGGACATAAATGGTTTTGTTGACCACATTTCCCCCTACTTGATTTAAGGTGATGGGTGTAGTTCGCCAAGTGGCATCGTCAATTGAAATTTCAAATTGCGAGGAAGGTGTAATTATAATGTCGTTGGATAGAATTGATCCACTCACCATAAAAAATTTGCTTGAACCTGGGCCTGTTGTCACCAAATACCCCATGTTTGTTAAGGAACTAAGCGAAACGGTAATGGTAGGCGATGGAGCACCTATTCCTGTGAAGCTTCCAATTGGGAATGGTGTAGCTGATGTTGCATTGCTTGATTCACCGTCGAGTGCATTGGGGCCACTAAACGACCAGTTTGCAAGAACAAAACTGTTTCCATCGGGACCTGTTGTATTGTTTCGATAGGCCCATCCGTCTTGATACTCCCATGCTTGTCCACTGCCATCGGTATTGATATCTCCAAAAACATCGATAATGGCGCCATTTTTAAAAAGCTCAATGGCATCGTCGCCATTGATGCCCGCAGCACTGTTTGTATAGTTGGGCGCAAAACCAAAGAAAGAGTTAAATCCAGAGCTTTCGGAGGCAAGGTAAATAAAGTCCCCTAAAGTTGCAGCAACAGCTGGAAACGTAAATTCTTCGCCATCGCTTCCTCCACCGTTGTTGGCTGAGCCAATACCGTAAATGCTCAAGTCGGCAATGTTTTCAGATACATAAATCTCAATGGCTTTGGGAGTTCCTCCCGATAAAGGACCATCAAAAACGCCAGTTATGACCAGTTGACTGAAAGAAAGCAACGTAACAAATAAGCTTGCAATTAGTAAAGTAATTTTTTTCATATTATTTGTTTTTCTTTTTTTTAACCATAAAAACAGTCCCAACAATTAAAAGTAAACCGGCTAATGCTCCAATGGGAACTGGTGATCCGCTTGGTGAAGTTGGCGGCAATGGCTGAGCGAATAAATTTAGTGTTAATGCTAAAACAAATAGCAAGAGGTATATCTTTTTAATTTTCATTGTGTCTTTTTATTAAGCCTGTTAGTTGTTTATTGTTATTTTTTTAATCGTTTGATCTTGATTTTCTAGAAGCAAAACAAGATAAATCCCGCTTAATAGCTGTGTTTCAATTTTCGATTTATTCGATGTGAGTTTTGAACGATGAACTAGTTGTCCGCTTAATGAATAAATTTCAATGAGTGCTACTTCAGAAGTGTTTCTGTCAACAATAACTGAATTTTGAATACTGTAGATGTTTGATGAATAGTTTTGTTCGTCAATTGATAAAGCAACATTGGTGTAATGTAAAACAAACCGGTTTTCATTCTCTCCAATAGTTGCATCGAATGAGTATGAATTTTTTTCGGAAAGGTTTTGGAAGGTACCTGTTTGTTTATCTTCGAGATAAACGTCTAGCGATGGATCGGGATTCAATATTTCAATTGCATTCAAGGTTAATGTTTCCGATTCAGAACTGTGCACATTAAGGGGAATCGAAATTGGCCACTCTTGTAGTGTATTAATAACAAGTTTGTGGTTTCCACATAGTGAATAAAGTTGAGGTGTGTTTTCTCCTGTGATCATTAATTTATCTCCGTCGGTTTTGGAATTGTAACTATTAATGGCGTTGTCTTTAAAATAAATAACAGTTTCATCGGTATAGTCACCTTTTTGGATGGCCAATCTCACGAAATTACGATGTATCGTTTCGCTTTTGTAAAAGTCTTGATCACTATGTGATAGTGCTGTGGCAGGGAAAGATATTTGTCCGTCATCGAATGCATCTACTTTAACAAAGAAGCCCTGCATTGGGGGGATGTATTTACTTTCGCCATTTACATGTACTCCATCTGCATTAATTGAGACATAACTTCCACCAATGTGAGTGGGGTCATATAAATAAGCAACTCCGGTAATGTCGCCATCGGTTGCAACAGCTTGCCAATCTAGATGTGCCAACGCTGAGTTTCCAATAAAAACCCATGAATTTTTTCCATCGTCTCCGCTTGTAATACCTGAAATGGTTTGGTCGCCTGTTGCCAATGTACCTGAAAATTGAATTTCTTTGGCCTCGGTCACCTGAACGGCATAACCTGTACCAACGGTTAATGCATCGAATTCACTTTCAAGATAGGTCCATCCTTTTTGCATGTCTTCTTGTGATTCTGTTCCTGAGCCAGTCACATTGTTGTTATATTCAACAATATATGTAAATTCTCCTTCTGTAGTGACTTCAATGTCGTTGGCAGTAGCTCCTGAAACGGGAGGGGTAATGTATTGCCATGTACTAACTTCAAGCGAACGTTTAACCGTTGCACTGCCATTAATCGTCAGGTTTTCTGCACCTAATAAGGTGGCATCGGATTCGATGGTGAGATTCTGGACACTTGCAGATGTTGTAATGGTTGGGAAATTGCTAATACCAGAAGATGGGATTATTGTATTTGCATTATTGGTTGGAATATCTCCACTCCAATTGTTTGAATCATTCCAGTCGTTGTTGGTGGAACCATTCCAAGTTGTTACAACTATATCGTTAGTTGCTCCGGGAGTTCCCAAATCTCCAGCTCCATATTGGGTAATTGCTTCATACCAATATGTTCCATTGTTGTTGTCCGATAGTTTAGTAGGATTTAAAGACATTGATTTACCAGTTGGATTTGGCCAGTTTGATCCACCATCATATTCAACTTTATCAATTTCTGTGATTCCGTCACTCAAATAAAGAATAATTTCATCGTCTGTATTTGCTAAGTTGAAACTACTATATTTATAATCAATAGTAACACCTCCATTGGAATCTTCAGAACCATCATTATTTCCTAATACGAGATAGCTACCGGCATCAATATCCAGTGCTCCACCATTGTTTATGGTATGGCTATTCGAATCATTGTCTTTGATAATAAAGCCATTTATATTAATGGTAGTTGATCCTGAGTTGTATATTTCAAACCATTCACCTTTGCTATCACTAACCGCACTTGGGTTTTGCATTATTTCGGTAATAGCCAGGTTGGGAATAGCAGTTGCAACATTTGTTGTTGAAGATGCATTTGGAATTGTGCCGTCTGTTTTATAATCGATAAAAGAACCAGAATTCGTGTATGGATAAATTTCGAAGTAATAGTTGGTTTCTGGGCTCAACCCAATCCATGTATAAGTCTCAATATCGTTATTGACTAGTACTGCGCCGTTTCCATCGCTGAAATCTATGTCGCCAGAAATTTCAGTTCCATCTATGGGTGAAGGAAGGTTGGCTTCATCTGTATTTATAAATAAGTAATATCCATCAGCATCTGTTCCTCCAATTATAATATCCCAGTTTAAAGTCATGCTATTTGATGTAATTGAACTTGCACTTACGTTATCAACATGATTGGTAGGTTCTGGTTTTAAATCATTATCCTCAATCGTTAATTCGAAAGTATTTTGTCCACCAACATCTGCTGAGTTTCCTCCAGATACATTTATTATTGAAAAACTAAATGTTTCGGTACCTTCAAAAATTATGTCGTCTGTTAATGATATTGATACGGTCTGGTTTGTTGATGAATTTGCTGGAAAAGTAACAGTTTGTGTACTGTAATTGCCAATATCAGTTGCTGTTGGATTTGCTCCAGTTGAGCTTGACCATGAAACTTGACATTCAGTTAGCTCCACAGCATCGGGATTTGAAATGCTTAATGTTAAGTCATATGTTCCATCTCCTTCAGAAACACTTGCCGAGCTAGAAGTAAACTGAACACTTGTTGTAGTGGGTAGGCTTGTTAGGCTTAAGTTGTCAATTGCTATATCTTCGTCGCCATCACTTAAATTTCCAATTTCAATTTTAATGTCAATCGTTGAGCCAGTTCCAATAATTGTATTTGAAAATGCCGAAAAAGAAGATGTGACTTTACTTCCTTCACCTATGCCATTGAAATCAGAATCAATTGCTGGTTCTGTATTTGAAGTGGTAGCAGAGGACTCTATCCAAATCAAATTGGTAAATGAACCAGAATTATCAATGTCGTAGGATATGTGTAAATATGAGTTCGAATCCCAATCTTCATTGCTATCTGAAGCATCATCTTCTGCTAAAAAAATCTCAAAAGAAAGATTTGATTGACCACTGATGTTTATGTCGTCAAATAGGATAGTGCCGATATCACTTAGTAAAGGTGTAGGTGCAGCATCAATGTCTTGTGCTGCAAAATAGTAACTGCCTTGTATGTTTGAAAAGGTTGCATCAATGTTTGATCCATCAGTTCGTATAAAATAATCTGAAATGCCACTTGTCGATTCGCCATCAGAAGTTGTATAGCCACCACTTGATTCAAAATTATGTGACCATATTTGTGCTTTACTTTGTGAAAAGTAAAAAAGTGTTATAAATAAAATCAATAGTAGTTTTTTCATATTAGTTTAGTTTAATGTGTTTTTTGAAGTAATTGGGGTATTGCGCCATCGGTTTTGTAATCGGTTGAATTAGCACTTCCGGTGAAGCTGTAGATCTTGATATAATAGTAGGAGTTGTTTTCGAGATTAGTAAGGGTGCATTTTTCATACCCATATTCTATTGTCATAGCATTAGAATAGGAAGTGGTGGAAATTCCATCTGTTGGAACGGGTAGCGATTCAAAGCTCATGTTATTGTATACAATTAAATATCCACTTGGTAGATTTTCTCCTTTGGCATCGGTCCATTCAAGTTCAATAAATGAACTGGAAAAATTTGTAACATGATTATCGGGTATTGATACGTTTGTATTGGGGCTTTCTTCGGTCCATATGTATCCAACATATTCTGGATGATCGATAAAGGGGTTTCGGTTGCCTTGTAGGATATATATAGAATCGTTTCTGTCTATTTCCTTTTGCGAAACAGGGTCGTTCAAATGCCAATTCAGCAACATTGCCAAAGCCCATTCCTTCGGTTCTGCACCATCAACCATGGGGCTGCCTGCCCAATTTCCATCTTCGCCCAAATAGCGGGTTGCCATGTAAAAGTAGGTGCGTGCCAAATCTCCTTTGTAGGCATCAATGGGTTCGAAATCGGTTCCTGTGTATCCTGTATTGAAGCATGGTCCTAGTTCGCTTCCGTTGCTCGATGTCCAAGTTGGATTATTGGTTTCGCCAAATGGGTAATTTCCACGTTTACCGTTTACATATCCATCGGTAGGATAGACCTGAAACAAATCAGAAACCATTGGCGATTGTTTATTGAACCAGCTTTGTGGAAAAGAGTGTTCTCGGTTGTAGCAATCTCCTTCTGAAGAATAATTGCCGCATTGGTTGGTTCCAAAAGAATACTCGTAACTATTTATTCCATTAGGGGTGTCGGAATAAATGTCCCAAACACTACCATTTGATTTAGAATCAGTAGTTTTAAACGTATTCCAAATTGCAGCGTAGCTAATTATTGTGTGATTGTCGATAATTGAATGCAGTTCATTTTTTAATTCAATACCGTATAAATTGGATGCCGATGCATAGTAAGAATTTGGCAGTTGTGCTTTTAAAAAACTTACTAAAAATAATAATTGGAGTAGAAATGAAATAAACTTCATTTTAGTTTGGTTGGGTGAATTATTATTTTAATCTTCTAAAATTAATGATTCTATTTAAAAAAAAAAATTGCTTGTGCATTAATTCATTATTAAGATGGAAGTTTCATTCTCAACTACTATTTTATAAAACACTGATCTTTGTCACTTTTTTAGAAATACTTTGTAAAACTTATAATTCCACATAATCCTCATTATTTCAAAGACGTAGACATATCTAGAAAACTTCATTTGTTAAGTTAATTTGAAGGTTCGAACTTATTACCAAAATATTTGAAAAGGTGTTTTGAGGCACTTCTGCTAATAGTATCTTTGCGCTCTGTTTTTAACCAGAGAAATCAGTACTTATGACAGCTATAAATTTTGTGTCCCCCCAAGAAGCAGTAAAAGTTATTAAATCAGGCGATCGTGTTCATTTAAGTGGAGTGGCTGTAACACCACATTCACTTATTAAGCCAATGGTAGAAAGAGGCCGCAATGGGGAGTTGAAAAATGTAACCATTCAGCATATTCATATCGAAGGAGATGTTGAGTTTGCTAATCCTGAATTTGAGGGCGTATTTAATTCTGAACAATTCTTTGTTGGTGGTAATCTTCGTAAACAAACACAAGCTGGATACGCTTGTTATATCCCCGTTTTCTTAAGTGAGACACAAAAACTAATCAGAGAAGGTTACCTTAAAGTTAACGTAGCTTTGATAATGTGTTCTGTACCCGATAAACATGGTTTTGTTTCTTTAGGAACATCGGTAGATGCAACTTTAGCAGCACTTCAAAATGCCGATACTGTAATCGCATTGGTTAACCCTAACGTGCCACGTGCATGGGGCGATGCAATTATACCTACCAGTGCAATTGATATTTTTGTTGAAGACGATTCACCTTTGTATTGTCACGATATGGGAGCCTTATCTGAAATGGATCAGGCAATTGGGAAAAATGTTGCTGAACTTATTGATGACGGAGCCTGTTTGCAGATGGGTATAGGTGGAATTCCAAATGCAGTACTTGCACAGTTAGGAAATCATAAAGACTTAGGTGTACATACTGAAATGTTTGCCGATGGTATACTTCCTTTGGTTGAAAAAGGAGTAGTAAATGGAAGAAAGAAAAAAACTGATCCAGGTAAAATGGTTGCTTCTTTTTTAATGGGATCACAAAAATTATACGACTTTGTTGACGATAACCCTATGGTTGCGATGATGGATGTTGCTCATACCAATAATGTACATGTTATTCGAAGAAATCACAAAGTAACAGCTATTAATTCTGCATTGGCAGTTGACATAACCGGGCAAGTTTGTGCCGATTCAATTGGTACCAAACATTATTCAGGCGTTGGTGGCCAAATTGATTTCATACGTGGAGCAGGTCATTCTAAAGGAGGAAAACCAATTATTGCGCTACCTTCAGTAACCAACAAAGGACTTTCAAAAATTACACCTACACTTATCGAAGGATCAGGAGTAGTTAGTACACGTGCAAACATGCATTGGGTGGTAACTGAATACGGTGCTGTAAACTTGTATGGAAAAACCTTGCAAGAGAGAGCGCGTTTAATGACGTCCATTGCACATCCAGATCATCGTGAAATGTTAGATAAAGCAGCATTTGATCGTTTTGGATCGCATTATCGTTTTGTTCAGTCATAATTAATAAAGCTGTGTACAATTAGTTTTTTAGACAGATGTAATTTATAATTTTGAATTTTAGTAATTATTAATACATACTACAAAATAATCAGTTAAATGAGTATTTCACATATAGAACATGTTGGTATTGCAGTTGCAAATCTTGATGAGGCTATCGCTTATTACGAAGGTACTTTAGGATTGAAATGTTATGCTATAGAGGAGGTTACAGATCAAAAAGTGAAAACAGCTTTTTTCAAAGTTGGAGATACAAAAATTGAACTTTTAGAATCAACAGATCCTGAAGGCCCAATAGGTAAATTTATCGAGAAAAAAGGACCTGGCGTTCATCACCTGGCCTTTGCTGTTGATGATGTAAACAAAGCTTTAACCGACGTTGAGGCAAAGGGAGTTCGTTTAATCGATAAGGAAAAGAGAAAAGGTGCCGAAGGATTGAGCATTGGATTTCTTCATCCTAAATCAACACTGGGTGTGCTGACCGAACTTTGTGGAGAAGAATAAATTATTTCTATCAGTATATTTTTAATAAATGAGCAATCAGGATAAAATTAACAAATTAATCGATCTTCGTGCACAGGCTAAACTTGGTGGTGGCGAAAAACGGATCGAAAAGCAACATGCCCAGGGTAAAATGACTGCCCGTGAGCGAATTGAGGTGTTGTTAGACGAAGGAAGTTTTGAAGAATTAGACATGTTTGTAACACATCGTTGCATCAATTTTGGTTTAGAAAAAACTAAGTTTCTTGGCGACGGAGTTGTTACCGGACATGGTACTATCGATGGTCGTATTGTTTATGTTTTTGCACAAGATTTCACCGTTTGGGGTGGATCATTGTCTGAAACAATGTCGCAAAAAATTTGCAAGGTAATGGACATGGCTATGAAAGTGGGTGCGCCTGTTATTGGTATTAACGATTCGGGTGGTGCTCGAATTCAAGAAGGGGTTAATTCTCTTTAAGTTTATGCCGAAATTTTTGAGCGTAATATATTAGCTTCAGGTGTAATACCACAATTGTCAGCAATTTTTGGCCCTTGTGCCGGTGGTGCAGTTTATTCTCCTGCATTAACCGATTTTATTATGATGACCGAAGACACTTCTTATATGTTTGTTACTGGTCCCAAGGTGGTGAAAACCGTTACTGGCGAAGACATAAGTGTTGAAGATTTAGGTGGAGCAGATGTGCATGCATCTAAATCGGGTGTTTCTCATTTTAAGGTTGAAAACGAAGAAGAAGGATTATTACTGATTCGGAAATTATTGAGCTACTTGCCACAAAATAATTTGGAAGAAGCACCAATTGTTGAAACTGACGATCCAATCGATCGTATGGAAGATGCATTGAACGAAATGGTTCCACATAATCCGAATCTACCATACGATATTAAAGACGTTATTCATACCATTGTTGACGATGCTGAATTCCTAGAAGTTCACCGGAATTATGCCAAAAACATAGTAGTTGGTTTTGGTCGTATGGACGGTATGAGTGTTGGTGTGGTAGCCAATCAGCCTAATTATTTAGCAGGAGTACTAGATTGTGCTGCGTCTAAAAAGGCAGCTCGTTTTATTCGTTTCTGCGATGCTTTTAATATTCCAATTCTTACCTTAGTTGATGTACCTGGATTCTTGCCTGGATCGAATCAGGAATACGCCGGTATTATTAACGAAGGCGCAAAACTAATGTTTGCTTATGGCGAAGCAACCGTACCTAAAGTAACAGTTACCATCCGTAAATCCTATGGCGGAGCTCACGATGTGATGAGCTGTAAACAATTACGTGGTGATTTCAATTACGCTTGGCCTAATGCACAAATTGCTGTTATGGGCGCTAAGGGCGCAATTGAAGTATTAGAAGGACGTAATGTTGCAAAACTTGGTAGCAACGAAGAAAAAGAAGCCTATGTTCAGAAGAAAACCAATGAATACGAAGAGGCTTTTGCTAATCCATATCAAGCTGCTGCTTATGGCTATATCGACGATGTAATTGAGCCACGTAACACACGTTTCAGAATTATACGCGCATTCCAAAGTTTGCAAACGAAACGTTTGTCGAACCCAATGAAAAAACACAGTAACATACCTTTATAAAACAGGAATTATGATTTTACTTAATGTCGATTCTCAAACCTGGATTATAACTATTGTTGGTTGGTTAATTGTTTTTGCTGCATTGGTGGTTTTAATCCTTGTTTTTACTTTAGTACCTAAGGTTTTAAAATTTAAATATAAAAGAAATCCAAAATCAAAAGGTGAAGAAGTAGAGTTTGATGCGAACGACAATAAATACATTAGTGGTGATGAAACTGCAGCAATTGCTATGGCTTTACACTTGTATTTCGATGAACAACACGATGAAGAAAGTAATGTAATTA
>JAQIBQ010000022.1 GCA_027859005.1 Prolixibacteraceae bacterium
CAGTAATTGTCATCTCGAACGCAGTGAGAGATCCCTATAAAAGGGAACAGATTTCTCTCCCGAGTACTCGGGATCGAATCGAAGATCAGCGGAGCGAAATGACAAAATGTTTATAGACCTAAAAGAAGAATGAAAGAATACATGGTATACCTACTAACAAATAAGAATAAAACAGTTCTTTATGTTGGTGTTACCAACGATTTAAAACGTCGTTTGTATGAACATTCTACTGGTACTTATAAAGGCTTTAGCCACAAGTACAATTGCTATTTTCTATTGTACTTTGAAACGTTCAATGAAATAGATCAAGCAATTGAACGTGAAAAAGAAGTGAAGAAATGGAGTCGGGAAAAGAAGGAAGCATTAATTGCAACTAAAAATCCTGAATGGAAATTTTTGAATGATGAGATTTTGAACTGAATGTCATCTCGAATGGAGTGTCATCTCGAACGCAGTGAGAGATCCCAACAATTGAAGAACGGATTTCTCCTCCTTGCAGTTGTCGAAATGACAAGGATTTGAGCGTTGAATCGAAGATCAGCGGAGCTAAATGACAAAAAGTGTCATCTCGAGGGAAGTGTAGCTATTAAGGTGTCATCTCGAACGCAGTAAGAGATCCCTATAAAAGGGAACAGATTTCTCACCGGGAAAAAACCCGGATTCGAAATGACAATACAGTGATCAACCAAAATTGAATTTTTGTGTCCGACAAAATTTAATTGAAGAAAGATCACTCACAAGAAAGTTGCAAAACATAATTAATACAAGTAGAGGATGAGAGAACAGTTAAAAAAAATTTATAAAGTTTTGTCCCGGCTTTTTGAAGCGAATCTGAATATGGAACACTATTGGTTTTTTCCAAAACAAGTAGTGCTAACTCAGAAGCCCCACCTAACCTCTCCCAAGGGGAGGAATAAAATAAATAGCATGGGGAATACGAATGAATACTAGAAGATAAAATTGAATGAAGTTTTTTCAAAGTTCTCCCCCTTGGGGGAGCTAGAGGGGGCTTCTTAATTAGCGATCATGAGAAATAAAATACTTTTAACAACAGCATTTATGCTCTATCTGACCATAAGTGCATTAAGTCAAGAGACTCCTGTTGCATACAATCCGTTTGTGCCAGTAAATCTCGATGACTTAGATAATATGAGTGAAATTCCAGTTGTGGAAGGCTCCTACCATTATTATACCATTGTTGGTGACCCCAACTATACCGATTTGTCAACCTTTGTTTGGTATGTCGAGAATGGTACGATGGGAGTTTACGATGCGGCATCCGATACCTGGACTCCGGCAACGGTAACTACATCAATTGGTAACGGCGCGTCCATCGATCTTTTAGGAATTACCGATGCTACAACCACCAACTATTCTGGGATATGGGTACGGTGGAACGACGAAACAGCCGGTAATTACGGATACATAGCTGCCTATGAACGTAGCTCAAATAATTGTATTGTCGATCAGCAAATTTCTGGTTGGAGGCACCTTATTTTGGTTCCACCTGAAGTGTGGTTATTGGCCGATGCACGTGAGGAATGTGCCGATCAACAGTATTCTGTTACCGCAAGATTCAATCAGTTAAATACAATTTCGTTTCCTTATACATTGTCCTATTCCTATCCATTAGACGATGGTACAATAGTGTCGTTAGATACAATTTTTGAAGCAAGCGCTTTAGATGCTGACAATCAATTGTATTTCGATGTGATGGTGTTTGAGTTGGATAATACGGTTGACGAAGTCTATACCTTTACTTTAGATGAGTTCCGTGATACCTATGGCTCTTATGGAAAGATTGCTCCTTTGGGTAGTACCAACGATCAATATTCCGAAATGGAAATTACAACGTTACACTTGCCACAAACTGGTGTTATGATTATGAATTAAGCACGGGCTAATAACTCGAAAATCCGATTGGGGAATAAAAAAAATAAAAAGCAGCTTGTGCTGTAGTTATAGTTGATGAAACGGTTCATGTACATAAAAAAAATCATGATCGCGACCTTGTTTTTCATGGCCGTTAGCGTTAGCTATGCACAAACCATTCCTAGTCCTCATTGGCCCCTCGATAGTGTAGTGAACGGAGCTGTTAAATCATTTACCGTTCAGGGAGATCAAAATTACGATGAGCCCTCTACCTTTACTTGGACCGTTTACGGCGGCCGTTTATTTTTCGACGAAGAATTAACACAGCCGGCAGGCGATGGATCAACAGTAACTTTATTAGGCGATTCAGTAAGCAATACCACACAAATTTGGGTAATATGGGATGTATTTACTGTTCCGGTCGACTACGGATACATATACCTATCTGAAGTATCTGCCGATAGTTGTCAGAAAGATGTTTTAGATCAAACAAAATACCAAGGACTGAACATCAAAGTGAAAGCACCTCCTAATGTTCGTTTCCTTAGCCCTGAAACATTAACTTGTTCGAATGAAGAGGGTGTTATTGTTGAAATTGAAATTGATGGCTTTGCGCCTTTCGAATTAAAATATTCATACGATGGAACGGTAATCGATTGGCATGTTGAACCTGGAGAGATGATCGATTCCGATTTCGATGGAAAAGAAAACAACCTAATTCTTGTAGTCGACGATTATACCGGTACAACTGTCGATAAAGTATATCAGTTTGAATTGCTCGAAGCATCGAGCGAAGGAGTATTTGGTGAAATACAAACCTATCCAACTCATACCGTATATGCCTTTGTACAACCCGATGCACCAGTAATTACTGAGCTTTGGACCGAAGTAACACAAGGAACAAGTAAACTAATGACTTTAGATGATCCGGGTGTTGATGTGGATACTTGGTTTTGGGAATTCTATAGTGCCGACAATAGTCTGTACTGGGAGTTTTCATCTTCTTCACAGTCATTTGCAAATATAAATTTCAATTTTCCTCCAGGCGATTATTATTTAATTTCTTATTTCCAAAGTCAAAATGGATGTTTCAGTTTAACCGATACTCTTGATATGGTTGTTTATCCTGAACCTTATATTTCTTTTGCCGATTCTAGTGATCATGCTATGGGCTGTTCGTCAGTCTCAATTGATCCCGACGATTCTTTTGAATTTGTAGTTGATTATCAAGGTGCCTTATCCTACGATTTCTCCTATGCGGTATACGATTATAACAATACGCTGTTGGGTGAATTTGATGTTGATTTTGTTACCGTTAGAAATCCAATAATTACAATACCAAACGATTTCTTTAACGAAGAATTGCCCCAGATTAACCGAACGTGGAAAGTGGTAATAACAAGTGCTCGAAATGGAGAAGGGGTCGACGTTGAAATATTGGATGGAACACTGCCGGGAGGAAGAGACCAACGAAATATAGTTATTCATCCAAAACCAATTATTATCGACGATATTGATTTTGAGAATTAATGGAAAACGAACAATAATAGAGCAACAAAATGGAAACATTCAGTCAGCACAACAAGAAATAGAAGGAGGAATGGTAGGAACGAAAGAATGGAAGAATGACTTGAAGGAACGAAAGAATGACTAGTAGGAACAGCACTTAGGACTCAGGAACTCAGGAACTCAGGAACTACGTTTAGCTAGCTTGTAGGAACTAAAGAATAACCTGAAGCAACGAAAGAATGACTTGAAGGAACGAAAGAATAACCTGAAGGAACAGAAGAATGACCTGTAGCAACGAATGAATGACTTGAAGGAACGGAAGAACGGCTTGTAGCAACGAAAGAATAACCTGTAGCAACGAATGAATGACTTGTAGCAACGGAACTTATGTACTTATATACTCAGGAACTCAGGTACTAAGTCACTCAGGAACTCAGGAACTCAGTTCCTAAGTCACTCAGGAACTCAGTTCCTAAATTTAGAATAAACAAAAATTAACACTGAAGAGCGTTAAAAAAATAGATAAGATTAAAATAGCATCCTAAATAAATAATTAGGAACAACAATAGTTGTATGTTATGATAGTAAAAAAAGAAAATAATAATGGCTTTGTTTTTGAACGATACAAAATCGGCATTTTTTAAAATTGCTTTTGTTTTATTGAAAGCTTTAGTAAGACTGGGAAGTTGATCCCGAGAATTCGGGAGCAAATCACCCAGCCGCACTTGAGCTTGAGGTAAAAAAGAAAGTTATTTTAAAAGTAGCCTTGACTTTTTTTCCTTCGTTTTTTGTGTTAAGACAAAAAAGGAAGTCGGGTTTGGGCGAAGCGCTAATATTTTTTAGGACAGAATTAATTACAAATGAATAAGCTCATTCATATGAATCTTTATAGGATAAAACCACTTGCAATAATAGGTGTAGGACTATTATGCAGTTTACTTTCTTTTTCACAAAACACGGTATCACCCGCTACTGTAGGGTATGATATTGTTCGTGAAGGAATTGCTCACGGCACAATTGATACAGTTTGGTATAAATCAAAAACGGTTGGAACTACTAGAAAAGCATTAATCTATACGCCTCCGGGTTACTCAAAAGAGGTGAAATATCCGGTACTTTATTTATTACACGGAATTGGTGGTGATGCAAAGGAATGGTACAATGGTGGTCATCCAGAAATAATATTTGATAACCTGTACGCTCAAAATAAATTGGAGCCAATGCTAGTGGTAATGCCTAACGGAAGAGCAATGAAAGACGATAGTGCCGGAGGCAACATTATGGCTCCCGATAAAGTACAGGCCTTTGCTACTTTCGAAAAAGATTTATTAAAAGATCTTATCCCTTTTATCGAAAAAAAATATCCGGTAATTAAAGATCGTGAACATCGTGCTATTGCAGGATTATCGATGGGCGGGGGTCAAACTCTTAATTTTGGATTAGGGAATCTTGACAAATTTGCATGGGTAGGTGGTTTTTCATCAGCTCCCAATACTAAGGCCCCTGAAGAACTTGTTCCCGATCCGGCAAAAGCGAAGGAGCTGTTGAAACTTCTTTGGATTTCATGTGGCGATAAGGATGGATTAATACCTTTCAGTAGGCGCACCAGCGATTATTTGAAAACCAAAAATGTTTCACACGTTTATTATGTCGATCATGGCTATCATGATTTTAACGTGTGGAAAAACAGTTTGTATATGTTTTCACAATTGTTGTTTAAACCGGTCGATATTTCAACTTTCGATAAAATAAGTAATGTTGGTCGTCCGGCAGAAACCAATATTCGCTCAGCCAAATACCCGCATATTTTACCCGACGGACGTGCATTATTTCAAATCAAAGCTCCTGAAACAAAGAGTTTGCAACTTGATTTGGGTAAAAAGTACGACATGGTTAAAAACAGTGATGGCATTTGGGAAGTAACTACCGATTCTCTTTCCGAAGGTTTCCATTACTATTCGCTAATTATTGACGGAATAGCAGTTGCCGACCCTGCCAGCGAAACATTCTATGGAATGGGTCGTATGGCCAGTGGCTTCGAAGTACCTTTCAAAGGCGACAGTTATTACGAAGTACGCAATGTCCCTCACGGCGATATCCGCATTAAACGCTATTACTCGCATGTTACCAATAGCTGGCGTAATTTTTACATGTATGCTCCTCCGGGCTACGATCAGAACACCAACGAAAAATACCCTGTATTCTACATCCTTCATGGAGGTGGCGAAGACCAACGTGGCTGGGCTACTCAGGGTAAAACCGATTTGATTCTAGATAACCTGATTGCCGATAAAAAAGCTGTGCCAATGCTAGTGATTATGGTGGATGGTAATTTGCCTTCGCAAGGTTTTGGAATTGAGGGATTGAACATGTTTGAAAAGGAATTGAAGGAATGTGTTATTCCATTTGTGGAGCAAAACTATAGGGTGAAAACCGATGCGAATAATCGTGCACTTGCAGGTTTATCAATGGGTGGTTTACAAACACTACATGCCGGTGTAAGAAATACCGACCTGTTTGCTTATCTGGGTGTCTTCAGTTCAGGGTGGTGGTCGAATAACAATGAACTGTCGAACCCTCAATATGAATTTATGACTGAAAATGCCGATGCCATCAATAATAACTTGAAGCAATTTTGGATTGCAATGGGTGGTAAAGAGGATATCGCCTGGCAAAACTGTCAGGTTATGTTGCAGAAATTCGACGACATGAAAATTACGTATGAGTATAGCGAATATCCAGGAGGCCACTCTTGGCCAGTGTGGAGAAATAATTTGTATAATTTTTCGCAGTTGTTATTTAAGTAGCGATTAATGAGACGAAATTTAAGAAGTTTCAAATTTGAATTGATAAATAAAATAAAATCAGAAAAATATAAATAATGAAGATCAAAAAAATCAACTTAACAACCAATAAAAGTGTAATGCTTTTGGCCGCATTTGTAATGCTATTTTCCTCTAACGAATTAGGAGCAACGAATAAGTCAAAAGTAGATAAAGTTTCAAATTCACCAGTGTTTTCAAATTTTGTATACCAAGGAAACGATTCTGTATACATTGAAAACCCCTTGAAAGCCGATGAGTTTTACAGTCCAATTTTACAAGGTTGTTACCCCGATCCTGCAATTTGTAAAAAAGGTGACGATTACTACATGGTTTGTTCATCGTTTGCCATGTTTCCTGGAGTCCCTATTTTTCATTCAAAAGATTTAGTGAACTGGACCGATATGGGAGGCGTATTAAACAGAGCTTCTCAACTCGATGTTCACGATTGTGGAATTAGTGCTGGAGTTTATGCTCCTGGTATCACCTATAATCCCAATAACGATACTTTCTACATGATTGTGACTGCATTCTCTGGTGGTTTAGGAAACATTATCGTAAAAACAAAGGATCCTAAACAAGGTTGGGGTGAACCAATCAAACTGAAGTTTGGTGGAATTGATCCTTCAATTTTTTTCGATGATGATGGAAAGGGCTATGTTATTCATAACGATGCTCCCGATCAAGGGAAAGAGCTGTATAACGGTCACCGTGTAATTAAAATTTGGGACTACGATGTTGAAAACGATCAGGTTGTTGAAGGAAGTTCTAAAATAATTGTAAATGGTGGTGTCGATTTATCGAAAAAGCCAATCTGGATTGAAGCTCCTCACATATACAAAAAAGGCGGAAGTTATTATTTAATGTGTGCCGAAGGTGGTACTGGCGGCTGGCACAGTGAGGTTATCTTTAAAAGTGATAGCCCAAAAGGACCTTTTGTACCTGCACCGAGTAATCCAATTCTTACGCAACGTTATTTTCCAAATGATCGCGAAAATAAAGTGGATTGGGCTGGTCATGCTGATTTGGTAGAAGGGCCAAATGGAAAATATTATGGTGTTTTTCTTGCTGTTCGTCCTAATAAGGAGCAACGTGTAAATGCTGGTCGTCAAACCTTTATTTTACCTGTTGATTGGTCAGGTGAGTTTCCTGTTTTTGAAAACGGTCTTGTTCCAATGGAGCCAAAACTTAAAATGCCCAAAGGTATTGAAAACAAAACGGGAAAAGATGGATTCTTTCCCAATGGTAACTTTACATTTAGCGATGATTTTTCAGCTGAAAAATTGGATTATCGTTGGATTGGACTACGTGGTCCACGCGAAGCCTTTATCCAAAAAACAGATAATGGTATTCAAATCAAACCTTTTGAAACCAATATTAAGGAAGTTAAACCTACTTCAACATTATTCTTACGTCAAATGCACAATAGCTTTACTTATGCTACAACAATAAGTTACAAACCTGAATCGGAAAAAGATTTAGCAGGAATTGTTGCTTTGCAGAACGAAAGCTCAAATTTTGTTTTTGGAATTACGAAAAAAGGTGAGGACTATTACATCTTACTTGAAAAAAATATGAGAAAAGGAAGACGGAGTCGTGAGGTAATTAGCGAAATAGTGGCCAGTTCTAAAATTGATATCACTAAACCAATTCGTATGCAAGTAGCTGCAACAGGTGATCAATACGAATTTTCCTATTCAATAAACGGAACCGATTTTATAAGTATTGGTAGCCCTATTTCCGGCGACATCCTTTCAACTGATGTGGCTGGTGGTTTTACCGGTTGTTTGTTAGGTTTATATGCTACTTCGGCGAACAGTGCTTTGATTGAATAACATAAGAAGGTTGTCTTTTTAATTAGTTAAAAGACAACCTTTTCCTTTTAAATCAGTTTACTAATGATTAGCAATAGAATTACAATATTTCTGATTTTGGCGCTTTTGGCGTTTGGATGCAACTCAAAAAAAGAAAGTACAACATGCACCAACCCAGTAATGTGGGCCGATGTGCCCGACATGTCGATTGTTAGAACAGGTAAAGATTTTTACCTCATCAGTACCACAATGCACCTGATGCCTGGTGCACCCGTCATGAAATCACAAGACTTGGTTCATTGGGAAATTGCCAGTTATGTTTTTGATAGTCTTACAGATAATTCGAAATACGATTTATTAGATGGAACTGTATACGGCCGTGGACAATGGGCATCCTCTATTCGCTATCATAATGGAAAGTATTATGTATTGTTTTCACCAAACGATCAACCTTTCAGTTCTTACATTTTTGAAACTATCGATCCTTCAACTGGAAATTGGAAATTGGTAACGCGCACAAAACATTTTCACGACGCATCTCTTTTCTTCGATGATGATGGAAAAGTATACGTTTTCTATGGTACAGGAAATCTTACCGAGTTGAAAAGTGACCTCTCGGATGTTAAACCGGATGGTGTTAACATGAAAATATTTGAGCGCGACGAAGACGAAACAGGTTTACTTGAAGGCAGTCAGGTAATTAAATACAACGATAAATATTACCTGCTAATGATTTCGTGGCCAAGAGGAGAACCTCGCCGACAGTTGTGTTATCGTGCCGATAACATTACAGGACCATACGAGAAAAAGGTAATTCTAAAAGATGAATTTGCCGGATTCCCTTATTGCGGACAAGGATGCATTATAAACGACGAGAACGATAATTGGTACGGACTTATTTTTCAGGATCGTGGAGCTGTAGGACGTGTTCCTTTACTAATGCCTGTAAGTTGGGAAGACGAATGGCCAATGTTGGGCGATGAAAACGGCAAAGTGCCTTTAAATTGGGAAGTCCCTTTGAAAAGTCACGATTCAGGCAACTGGATTGTTGAAAGCGACGATTTCACAGGCGATCAATTGAAAAAGGTTTGGCAATGGAACCATAATCCGGTGAACAGTGCCTGGTCTTTAAGCGAACGTAAGGGATACCTAAGATTGAAAACAAGTCGTGTGGTCGACAATATTTATCTGGCACCCAACTCGCTCACCCAACGTATGATTGGACCTAAAAGCAGTGGCGTGGTTGCATTTGATCTATCGAATATGCGTGATGGCGATGTGGCTGGCTTCAGTGCTTTCAACGGGCATTCTGGACTTCTTTCTGTAGTAAAAGAAGGCGATAAAAAATTCCTTTCCATGTCAACAAATGAAGTGGATTTGGATAATAAAACGAAAGCTGTTTTAAGTGTAAAAACTGAAGAAAAGGAAAGAGTAGAACTTGATAAAGTTGTGATCTACCTGCGTATTGACGGAGATTTCAATTTGCATAAAGATTTGGCTACATTCTATTACAGTTACGACAATGAAAACTGGACTCAGATTGGAACGGAATTCAAAATGATTTTCGACTACCGTAAGTTGTTTATGGGATCTAAGTTTACCATTTCAAACTATGCCACTAAGGAAATTGGAGGATATGTTGATGTTGACTTTTTCAACTTTAACAAATTACAATAGGAAATGAAGTATTTATTCAATATATCTAAATTTCTTAAATACCTTGGCATAGCTTGCTTAATGTGTGTTCTATTAAACTTGCCAGCAAGTGCCCAACAAACCAGTGGGTTAGTTTCGGATGTAATTTCAAATACCGCTGAAAAGGAAACCGATTTTCCGGTTGTTAATATTGATAAATCGGCTGCAATTATCCGCTACGACGAAGCCGACTGGAAAGGTGTAATCCGTGCTATAGGCGACCTTCAAAATGATATAAACAGTGTTACAGGAGTTAAGCCCAAATTATTCACAGATGAGGCTTTATCTGATTATGAGATTATTGTTGGGACTTTGGGCAAAAGTAAATTGATTGATCAGCTGGTAAAATCAAAAAAGCTCGATCTGAAAGATCTGAAAGGGAAATGGGAAAGCTTTGTGATCACCACTATTGAAAATCCTCAGGCAGGCACAAAAAAATGTCTGGTAATTGCCGGTAGCGATAAACGAGGTACCATTTATGGAATTTACGAATTATCTCAACAGTTAGGAGTTTCACCTTGGTACTGGTGGGCCGATGTTCCGGCCAAACAACGTCCATCGGCTTATGTGCTTAGTGGCCGCTACGCTTCAGACGAACCGAAAGTAAAATATCGCGGGATATTTATCAACGACGAGGCACCATGTTTTACCGGATGGACTAAAGAAAAATTTGGAGGTGTGAACAGCAAAATGTACACACACATGTTTGAATTGTTGCTCCGTTTACGTGCCAACTATCTGTGGCCTGCCATGTGGGGAAATGCTTTCAATGAAGATGATCCCGAGAATCCGCGTCTTGCCGACGAATATGGTATTGTAATGGGAACCTCTCACCACGAACCGATGATGCGCTCCCAAAAAGAATGGGGTAACCACCGCAAAGAATATGGCAATGGCGAATGGAACTATAAAAGCAACGAAGCCGGATTGAAAAAATTCTGGGAAGACGGCCTTGAACGTAACAAGAATTACGAACAAGTTCTCACGATGGCTTTACGTGGTGACGGCGACCTACCCATGAACGATGCAGGAGATGCCGATGAAAATTTTAGGATGCTTGAAAAGATCATGCACGATCAACGGGAAATTATTGAAAAGGTGACCAATAAACCCGCAAAAGAAACTCCTCAGATTTGGGCTCTATATAGCGAAGTGTTAGATTATTACGACAAGGGAATTAAAGTTCCTGAAGATATGATTGTACTGTTATGTGATGACAACTGGGGTGATGTACGTAGGCTTCCTGAATTGGGCGAAAAAAGACATCCGGGCGGCTATGGGGTTTATTACCATGTTGACTTACACGGTGCCCCAAGGGCTTACCAATGGCTAAACATGACGCAAATTCCTCACATGTGGGAACAACTGCAATTAACCTACAGTTATGGTGTTGATAAGGTTTGGATATTAAACGTAGGCGACCTGAAACCCAACGAATACCCAATGGATTTCTTTCTACAAATGGCGTGGAACCCAAGTTCTTTTACGCAGGATAATCTGGATGACTATGCCCGTAAATTTTGTGCCGATAAGTTCGGTGAGGAAGAAGCAGCTGAAGCAGCTGGAATTCTGAGTACTCACTGTAAATATGCCAGTCGTATTTCAGCTGAAATGCTCGATCATAGAACATACAACCTCGAAAGTGGTGAGTTTCTTCAGGTAAAAGATGCTTATTTGGCGCTCGAAACCCGTGCTATGCGACAGTATTATAAACTTCCGGATGGATATCGGGACACCTACATGCAACTTGTACTTCATCCTGTTCGTGCCATGGCTAATCTTTACGAATTGTATTATTCAGTTGCCATGAACAAAAAATTTACTGCCGAGAAAGATTTAAAAGCGAACTACTGGGCCGATCGTGTGGAGAAATGTTTCGTATTAGACGCTGAATTTACCAAAGAATACAACCTGAACGTTTCGGGTGGCAAATGGAACCACATTATGGATCAGACTCACATTGGCTACCGTTCGTGGGACGAACCACGAGAAGGAAATGTAATACCCAAGGTTACCCGTGTAACTCACGAAGAAGCCAAACAAGGCGGATATGTTTTCAACGAAAAAAACGAAGTAGTTGTAATGGAAGGCGAACACTATTTTGAAACCAAAGCAACCGTAACGACAAACTGGACAGTCATTCCAAATTTGGGTAGGAATCTATCAGGAATTTCCTTAATGCCTTATACCGAAAAAACTGATGAAGCTTCAGTCAGCTACAAAATGAAACTCAATGCCAAAACCGACAGTGTCAAGGTTTGGATTTTCTTCGACAGTACTCTTCCTTTTAAAAAGGGCGGACATAATGTAGCCGCTTCTTTTGAGGGTGGCGCAGAGAAAATATGGAACATCAATGTTGATTTGAATTGGGCAAACTGCTATACCAAAATGTATCCTGCAGGTGCTGCAAGAATGATTGAAACAGAATCAATGCTTACCTTAACCAAAAGTGAAGATGAAATGCATACGCTTACGATTCGTCCTTTGGATCCTGGTCTGGTCATTTATAAGGTAGTAATCGACAACGGTGGTTTTGAACGTACGCATTTGAAAATGGATGAAAGTCCTTATAAAAGATGATGGTTATAGAAATTTAATATAATAATAGAATGAATACCAAATTAATCTTAATATGGAGTTTTGTGGTGCTTTCAACTGCTTGTTTTGCTCAGATA
>JAQIBQ010000032.1 GCA_027859005.1 Prolixibacteraceae bacterium
AAACAGAAGAATGTATCTGGTCCGATGAGATGTTTCGAATTTTCGGAATAGATAAAAATTCCTTTCAGGGAAAACTTTGTGATGTAATTCCAAAAGTAGTCCACCCCGACGATTGTCACCTTGTTTTACCTTCAAAACCCACTGAATTTGGTCGAAAGATACCCGTAGAGTATCGCATAATTATGCCCGATGAAACCATACGATATATTTGGTCCGAAGCCGGAAAAACAATATATAATACCGATGGCCTAGCTCTGTTTTTTACCGGGATAGTAAAAGATATTACAAAGTATAAGTTAATAGAAATTGAATTAACCGAAGCAAAAGATGCTGCTGAACAAGCGACTAAACTTTCCGAAACTGCAAAAAGAAAAGCCGAACATGCCACCCAAATTGCCGAAGAAGCCGTGAAAGCAAAACAGCAATTTTTATCGAACATGAGCCACGAAATCCGTACGCCAATGAATGCGATTATCGGGTTTACAAAGGTGTTGCAGAAAACCGACTTGTCGATAAATCAAAAGGAATATCTCGAAGCCATTAAGATGAGTGGAGATACGTTAATTGTCCTTATCAACGACATACTCGATTTGGCCAAAGTAGATGCCGGGAAAATGACATTCACTCAAGCTCCATTCAAAATGTCCTTGTCAATATCAGCCATGCTCCATTTGTTTGAACCCAAAATTCAAGAGAAAAATTTAGTGCTGATCAAAGAGTACGATACAAAAATTCCGAAAGTACTCATTGGTGACCCGGTGCGTTTGCACCAGATTATCTTAAACCTGGTCAGCAATGCAGTAAAGTTCACCAATAAGGGAAAAATATCCATTGGTGTTCATCTGTTGAACGACGATGACGAGAAAGTAACCATAGAATTTGTCGTTTCCGATACAGGAATTGGAATTGAAGCAGATAAGCTGGAACAGATATTTGAAAACTTTCAGCAAGCATACAGTGGTACTTCGAGTTTATATGGTGGAACAGGATTAGGACTGGCTATTGTACAAAAGTTGGTTGAACTGCAAGGTGGAACCATTCAAGTTGAAAGTAAAATAAATGTTGGTTCTACATTTCGTTTCAACCTGAGTTTTCAAAAAACAAACGCAGAAATTGAACTCGAAAGCGAGATTGAGGAATTGGTATTTAAAATAGAAGGACTCAAAATATTGGTCGTAGAGGACATTGTACTCAATCAATTGCTGATGAAAACAATGCTGGAAGATTTCGGGTTTACTTGCGATATTGCAGGTAACGGGAAATTAGCCATTGAAAAACTACAAACCGACACTTACGATGCTATTCTGATGGACTTACAAATGCCCGAAATGAACGGGTTCAAAGCCACAGAACATATTCGGAAAATCATGAATTCCGACGTTCCGATTATTGCATTAACTGCCGATGTAACCACCGTTGATTTAACAAAATGCAAAGCTGCCGGGATGAACGATTACATTGCAAAACCAGTTGACGAAAAAATACTATACAGTAAAATTGTTGGTTTGGTAAAAAAAATCGTTGAGAATAATGGCTCTCCAATTGTACCAAGTGGGGAAACCAAAAAACCTAAATGCATCAATCTCGATTATTTAAGGCAGCGCACCAAATCAAATCCCGAATTAATGATGCAAATGATTTCACTTTATTTGGAACAAACACCTCCTCTCATCATTGCTATGAAGCAGAGTTTGGAAGATAAAGATTGGAAATTATTGTACGCTGCAGTGCATAAAATGATACCTTCCTTTTCAATAATGGGCATAGACAGCGATGTTGAATACATGGCAGAACAAGTTCAGGAATATGCCAGGAAACAGTTAGAACCCGATGGGATTCCCCAAATGGTATTACAAATTGAAACCGTTTGCAAACAAGCATGTAAAGAATTAAGGGAAGAATTCAATGCAATTAAAAACAATGTTCAGGTATAAATAAAAACGGACAAAACTTTTTCTGGTCGACGACGATGCGTTGTTCCTGAAATTACTGGAAGTTGAATTACTGGAACAAGCCAATATCGATATTGAAACCTATGCAACGGGTGAAAACTTGTCCTAAAATCAATAAGGCCAAAAGCCTTCAAAAATCAGCTCAAGATTTTTATCGGGAATGCCCTGTATTAAAATGCCATTACCTGAATTAAGCCCTATCGGAGCGAAAGATCAATTTCAACCCTATCGTTCATTATATTCAATATTGTTTTTTATTAGAAAGTCCTGAATACTTCTTGGTTTCTTCTTATAATATAATGTGTTAATTACGTAACTCTTGTAAATAGTTATGTAAGGTATACCCCTATAAATGATACAACCTTTGCCGAGTAAAATAATTAATAATTAAAAAAAATCAAAATGAAACTAAACAAAGCATTTTCAATCACAGCAATATTACTGTTAGGGATTATGACAAGCTGTCAAAAAGACGAGAACATTAAACCAACTTCAGCGTTAACAGCCTTAGAAAATGAATCTGCAGATCAGTTAAAAAGTGCAACATTGGCTTTAGACGAAGTAGATCTTGGTCTTGCAGGAGAATTTGCAATTCTGTCAAAAACAGGAGTAACCGATATTTATAAATCAGCCGTTACAGGTGATGTCGGTACAAGCCAAATTACAGGTGCAGCCGTTCTGATAAGTTGTGCCGAGGTTGTGGGAACAATTTACACTGTTGATGCTGCCGGACCACTTCCATGCAGGGAAACCAATGCAACCAGATTAGGTACTTCTGTATTAGACATGCAAGCTGCATACAATGATCTTGCAGGACGAGTTAACCCCGATTTCTTGAATTTGGGTGCCGGAAATATTGGCGGCAAAATACTTACTGCAGGTTTGTATAAATGGACAAGCCCGCTTGTTATCCCTGCCGATATTACAATTTCGGGTACTGCTGATGATCTCTTTATTTTCCAGGTTGACCAGACTCTAAATGTAAGCTCTGCAGTTAATGTTACCTTAATAGGTGGTGCCCAGGCAAAAAATATTTATTGGGTAGTAGCTGGTAGCGCAATACTTGGAACAACCAGCCATTTTGAAGGAAATATTGCTGGTAAAGCAAACATTAGTTTACTCACTGGCGCTTCAATTAATGGAAGACTATTGGCACAAACCGCTGTTACGCTTCAAATGAATACAGTTGTAATGCCGCTATAAATTTTAATTAACAGTATCCTATAAAAGGCTGCCTATTTTTAGGTAGTCTTTTATGATTACAAGCGCTGGTGTCTGATAAAAACAGTTCGTTTCTAAAAGTCTTTATTTGAAACTTGCACCTGTAATTTGTTACAGAATATAAAGACAAAATGATTATTTTAAAAGTTGCTATACTCACCAGAAACCTGTTACCTCTCAGCGAAAGTGCGAATTGTGCAACTATTATAGGAAATACTGTAAGACTACCTTTGTACCTACAACCTACCTTTACAGTGTGATAATTTTTCACTAAAATTAAATTATATACCATGAGAATTAAAAGTTTATTATCAACTATTGCAATTGCATTAGTTGTATTAACGCTTGGTTGTTCAAAAGAAGATGAGAACCTCTCACCAACAGTGATATCAACCTCGCCTACGAACAATGAATTAGACATTGTCCTTGATAAAATAATTACAGTAGAATTCAGTGAAGCCATGGATTCAGTCTCAATTAATGATGAAACATTTACCTTAAAGTATGGTGCAACTGTAGTTGCCGGAACCGTAAGCTATTCAGGTACGACAGCAACTTTCACTCCAACATCCGCATTAGTTGCAGCTACAAAATATACGGCTGTAATAACAAATGATGCGAAAGATGCATTGGGTAAAATGCTTGAAGATAGCACCATCTGGAGTTTTACTACCAGTGATGTTTCTGATAAACAATTCCCCACTGTGCTAACAACATCCCCTGACAACAATGAATTAGATATCCTCCTGAATAAAATTATTACCGTAAAATTCAATGAAGCTATGGATTCAGTCTCAATTAATGCTGAAACATTTACCTTAATGTATGGTGAAACTGCCGTTGCCGGAACCGTAAGCGATTCTGATACAACTGCTTTCTTTACGCCCTCAACTATTCTTAAAGCTTCCACTGTTTATACAGCGACTTTGACAACAGGAGCAACAGACTTAGCAGGCAATGCACTTGCAGGCAATAAGGTTTGGAGTTTTACTACCGGTACTGTTTCTGATGTTCTTGCCCCAACAATTACATCGACTACTCCGAGTAGCAATGAAACAGATGTTGCACAAAACAAGGCAATTACCGTCACTTTTAGTGAAGCGATGAATTCATCATCTATCAATGATGTAAGCTTTGGTTTAAAACAGGGTGGAACAGTTGTATCGGGTGCTTTTAGTTATTCTGCTACAACAGCTACCTTTACTCCTTCAACTATTCTTAAAGCTTCTACTGTTTATACAGCAACTTTGACAACAGGAGCAACAGACCTGGTAGGTAATGCACTTGCAAGCAATAAGGTTTGGAGCTTTACAACCGAAAGTGAATCAAAGGTGATTTCAGCTGTAAATTTAGGATCAGCTGCGAATTATGTGATTTTAGCAAAAACAGCAATAAACAACAACCCGACTTCAGACATAACCGGTAATTTGGGTTTAAGTCCTGCTGCGACTTCTTATATAACCGGATTATCTCTGACCGATTTTACAGGATATGCAACGTCTTCACAAATTACCGGGAAAGTATATGCAGCCGATATGGTCACTCCAACATCAATAAACTTAACAACAGCTGTTGAAAATATGATTACAGCTTATAACGATGCCGCAGGTCGACCCACCCCTGATTTTCTTGAACTTGGAACAGGAAACATTGGTGGTAAAACGCTTACCTCTGGTTTATATAAATGGACAAGTACTGTTACCTTACCATCTGACGTAACCATATCAGGTTCAGCCGATGATGTTTGGATTTTCCAGATATCAGGCGACCTTACCATGAGCTCAGCTGTAAACCTTACCCTTGAAGGTGGCGCTCAGGCTAAAAACATTTTCTGGCAGGTTTCGGGTGAAGCAATTTTTGGAGCAACATCCCACTTTGAAGGTATTATTTTGTCAATGACGGGTATTACCTTCCAAACAGGAGCATCCTTCAATGGAAGGGCTCTGGCTCAAACAGCTGTTATTCTTGATTCAAACACAATAGTACAACCATAAATCAACAACAATACCCCCCCCCCTTTTTTTTAAGGCGAACCCAATGGTTCGCCTTTTTTATTCAAACTTTTTGAAAACAACGTAAAATAATCCTGCGAAGCAAAGATTGCATCCGGAGGCAATATGCCAATACAAGCAAATATCAATGGCATTGTAAGTCAAAACAATGAACAATGCTATCTAACAATGTTTGATTTTACCGAAAAGCAAATTAGCCGCAACTGAATTAACCAAAGCCAAAGAACAAGCAGAAGAAAGCGACCGTTTAAAATCGGCTTTTCTGGCCAACATGAGCCACGAGATACGTACCCCTTTGAACGGTATTCTTGGCTTTACATCATTACTTACAGAACAAAACCGTACTAAAGAAAAACAGAAAAGATATATCACGATTATTGAAGAAAGCGGACATCAAATGCTTAGAATCTGTTTAAGTTTTGTTTTTAGAAACAACGTTCAGGAAGCTACTTTATTTTGAAATATTTTTTGCCATGTCTAGGCATTTTTGAGGCGCATAGCCATCTACGTGAAGAAAAAATAAAGAAGAGATGGTGAAAAATATCCAAAAGAAAACTGAAGGATAAAATTAAAACGAGTTTCTTAGTATTATCAACGATATTATTGATATTTCAAAAGTTGAATCGGGGCTCATGAAGTTAAATCTTACAATGTCGAACATAAACACCCAGATCGAGTACGTTTATTCATTCTTCAAACCCGAGGTTGAAAGTAAAGGAATGCAGCTTAACACCAAAAATAGCTTGCTTTCAAATGAATCGATAATACATACCGACAGTGATAAGATTAGCGCTATTCTTATCAACCTTGTTAAGAATGCCATCAAATTTATAAACACCGGATACATCGAAATTGGTGTTTCGACAGGTTCAACAACTGGTTCGATAAGTAGGCCTTCCAGGTAGTGCGGTTCGTTACCTCCCCGCACCCCTACAGACCCGTACTAGCATCTTTATTCACGACATGCTTATTTTTTATTGTGTTCATGATTGCTTCGCAATTCTCGCATACGGTTCCTCTCAAAACGGATTCGCTTAAACATAGCTATGCCGAATCTTTGGTTTTTGTATTGGCTGCCATTCTTCAATTAATTTTGAAAATCGCTTCCAATTCCATACTCGTTTACCTCCACGACGATTAATCCATTTGAATAATAGTTCGACTACTGCCTTGTGGTAACGATAAATCCCATTGCTGTTAAAGGTTATTCCATAGAAACCATAGTGACCAACCAATTTGACATTTAACTTTCTTATCAAATCACGTAGTCCAATATGCCGATTTTTCTTTATCCAGTCTGTCGTTTTGGATAGGGCTAATCGAAACTTCTTTTTACTTGTTTTCCTTTTCAGCACTGGCATACCTTTACGGCTGTTGCCCAGATAATGAGTGAATCCCAGAAAATCAAAACTCCGTTCCCCTTCTCCTCGACTACTGTTCAAATTAATGATTTTGGTCTTTTCTGGATGTAGTTCGAGTTTGTACTTCGCAAATCGTTTGGGAAGTACCGACATTACTCGTTCTGCATCCTGACTATTTTCAAAGCCCAAAACAAAATCATCAGCATAACGTACGATGAAACTTTTTCCTAACAACAGCGGTTGGATTTCATTTGAAAACCATTCGTCTAATACATAATGCAGATAGATATTGCTTAGCAAGGGAGATACCAATCCTCCTTGTGGCGTGCCTTCTTCGGGATAATACAATTGTTTATCCTCTAGAATACCTGCCTTTAGCCATTTATCTAGCATTTTACGTACCACGCTATCTTTAACCCTGCGATCCATAAATTCACGTAACAATCCATGATCAATGCTACCAAAGTAATTTTTAATATCTGCATCTATAATATAGTGCATCCCGTTAAAACTTACTTCCTTAAACATATACTCAATGGCTTGATGACAAGATCGACCTATTCTGAAACCATAAGAAAAAGATCTAAAATCTTCTTCATAGATGGGATTCAAAACCCTTCGGATTCCTTCCTGAAGAACTTTGTCTTCAATCGTTGGAATTCCTAATGGTCGCTTCTCTGTTTTACCCTTGGGAATATACACGCGCCGTATAAACGGAGCTCGATATTTTCCACTTTTGAACTCTGACAATAATTAGGGTAATCGTTCTGATCGTTCCAAATCATAATCACTCCACAGTTTCCCATCAACTCCTGCACTGCTGCCCCTATTCAGCTTCGAAAAGCATTCTTCAAGCATTGGCACGGTGATAAATTGCTGTAAGTTCGTTAAGGCTTCTCCTTTGAACTTCCTTGCTCGCTCTGCTATTTGCAATTCAACTGTTGACATTTTTCCATTGTCTCTGGTACAATTGATGTTTCTAAATTACAATCCCGATTTAAGGCATCCCACTGGACTGAACCAATGTTTTCCCTTCCCTACTTGCTGGCTTTCATGGGACTGATTTCCCAGCGTTCAATTGGTACTATGGAG
>JAQIBQ010000076.1 GCA_027859005.1 Prolixibacteraceae bacterium
TCATTATTAAATACACCTATAAATTTGTTTAAACATGAGCCAATGAGCTATTGGAAATGTTTAATAAAAAGTACAGTCGGAATAAAACATGGATAAATATGAAAAGGGATTCAACAGATAACTTCTGATGCAACAGGGTTTTTGCATGAAGCTACTATTGTATAAACTTTTATAGTTCAGAAAAAACTACAAGACAAATAAGCAATTTTGCAATATACGTGAATCCTTTTAAAACAACATTCATCAAACTGAGTATCAGTAATTGGAAATAAAAAAGCAGACCTATAAGCCGGGTCCTGTTCCCCACTTTCAATACATGGTAAGTGGTGTCTATCATTTATCTGAGCGACCTACCCCTCCTGAACATTTCAAACACGTTGAAAAAACACAGCGGGCTGCCATGTGCCTTAGCTTTCAGAATATATTTGGTTTTGCAACCTCTGAGACGAACAGCTTCTAATGTTGCCATCAAAACTGGTGAGCTCTTACCTCACCTTCTCACCCTTATCCCGATAGCTATCGGGACGGTTATTTTCTTCTTCGTTACTATGCCCTCACGAACATCTGTCCTTTCGACAGCAAAGTGCCCTGTGTTGCCCGGACTTTCCTCAACGTCAATTGACGCAGCGATAGAACGGTCTGCTTTTGCGCAAATGTAGTAAAAAAACGCTCCCCCCAACCCATTTAAGGAGGTGCAATAATCCCCTTTATGGGATATAGAGGTTTTTATTTTCTTCGAAGAACAACCATGGTTGCACCGTATCCATATTCTTTAAACGATGCATCCTGATAATTAAAACGAGCATAGGTTGATTTCAATTTCTTTGAGACTTCTTGTTTTAAAACGCCGTTGCCAACTCCATGAATGAATACAATTCGTTTCACTTTATTTTCCAAAGCCAATTTCATTTCGCGTTCAAACTTGTCCATTTGAACATCTAAAATCTCACGGTTTGATAAACCTGCAGTGGAATCAATTAATTCTTCGATATGTAAATCAACTTCAACAATATCAGGAATCTTAACAATTGCTTTTTTAGGTTCAATTGGACGACTTCCTTTGTCTTTTTCTTTAACTATTTTTTTGAAATCACTATCGGTAAGTTTATCAACTTCATCTTTTAATGGGTTCGCACTTATATCGAAAATCATTGCATTACCATCGAAATAGTCGTTTGTTGTAAAACTTTTTTCTTTAAAAAACTTTACAGAATTTACCGTTATTTCTTTTGAAATTGGTTCAACCAAACGTTTAGCCTCTTTTACGTAAGGAATTATTCGCAACCAGAACTTAGGTAAGTTACTAATCTCAATGGTTGTTAATCCTTCTAAATGTTGTTTCGTATTTGATTCTAATTCACCAGCACTAACGGTTTCATATTTATGTCCATCGAAATGAGCATACTGATAAAGTAGGGTGAAATTACTATCGTTAATTAAATAAACTTCAATTTCGCCACCAACCGGATTATGTTGATCTACAGGATGAAATGCCAAAAAGAAATTTGGATCATCATTTCCTTCAATTATTTCTGCAACATGTTCTGGTTCTGGATCGGGCTCTACAACTTTTGGCTCAGTAGGCTTAGAGAAATCGCGTCGAACAGAAGTATATGACTCTACCTCAGCAACTTTAATCAATTCAGTTATCATTACCGGTATTTCAAAACCATCTTCGTTTTCAACAACTGCAATACTCTTACTTTGAAAATGTACTACTCTACCGCCTCCAATATCGTTCAGAAACTTAACCTTATCGCCTACTTTTAACATGTATGTAATCTGTTTTATGAGCGAGCAAATTTAACCCAAATTCCTAAAGAACTTGCTTATTATTCAATTTATTAAAACGATATTCTAAGATGCAATATATGTTGAATCATATACGACTACCTTGGTCCAAAGCTGACTATTTTCTTCAACAAATTTAAGATGAATTGGATCAATCTGATAACTATCCTGATCGGCCTGAGAATTAAATAACAACAATAAGGAATAAGTGTAAGAATGGTCAACAACATCCCTATTTTCTGTACCTGCGGGGATACCAAAATGACTTTGGCTAATTGTTTCCACTTTTAAAAGCCGACCAATGGCCTTTTCAAATTGAGCTCTTTCTGTTTCCGATTCAGGATTTTTCAACCAAAAATAAACATGATGCAAAAGTTCATTTTTAATGGGTTCATTCTTTGCAAACATTCTTTTGGGCATTATTGCAAGTGATGTTAAAGCGGTACCAATTGATAAAGTTTTTAGGAACGATCTACGATTCTTCATAGCTGTATTTGTTTTGATTAAAAATATTGTACGTACAAAATTAAGCCATTTTTATAACTTTGCCGTCCATTAAAAACGGGAGATGAATAAAACAGAAGTTAATAAGAGTATTAGCATTGAGGCATTCAATTACGAATTACCAAACGAGCGTATTGCCAAATATCCTCTTGAGAAGCGCGACGATTCAAAATTACTCACTTGGAAATCGGGAGATATTGCCGATCATCAGTTTTCTGAATTAGCTGAGTTATTACCCCAAAAATGCAAGCTCGTTTTCAACAATACCAAAGTTATTAGAGCTCGGTTACATTTCAAAAAAGAAACTGGAGCGAATATTGAAATTTTTGTTTTAGATCCGATAGAACCTGCCGATTATGCCCAAAATTTTCAACAAACAAAATCCTGTCAATGGAAGTGTATTGTTGGAAATTCAAAAAAATGGAAAACTGGAAAGCTAAAACTACAATTAAGCATCAAAAATGAAGAAATTGAATTGTTTGCAGAAAATTTAGGCAACATTGGAACAAGCAAAACTATTGAGTTTTCGTGGAACAATTCGTCATTTACTTTTTCTGATATACTTGAAGCTGCTGGAAATATCCCTATTCCTCCCTACCTACATCGAGAATCGGAAGCAATAGATTTAAACCGTTACCAAACTGTTTATTCAAAAATTAAAGGGTCGGTTGCAGCTCCTACTGCCGGACTTCATTTTACCGATTCAGTTTTTGAATCTCTTCAAAAGAAAAATATTACAACTGCAGAATTAACCTTGCATGTTGGTGCAGGTACTTTTCAGCCCGTTAAATCTGAAACTATTGATGGGCACGAAATGCATACCGAACACATCGTTGTTGATAAATCATTCCTTCAAAACCTTATTGAAAGCGAAAACGAAATAATAGCTGTGGGTACTACTTCAATACGTACATTAGAAAGTTTGTATTGGATGGGTTTTAAGGTTTATAACAACCTTAAACTACTCCCTGAGAACTTAAAGGTAGAACAATGGGAACCCTATTCTGCGGAATTGAAGCTTTCTAGAAAAGAGTCCTTACAGGCACTAATTAAGTACATGGATTTGAATAGGTTTGAACAAATTAATTCATCAACTCAAATAATAATTGTACCCGGATATCAATTTCAAATTATTGATGGAATGATTACCAACTTCCACCAACCCAAAAGCACATTGCTTTTACTAATCTCGGCTTTCATTGGTAAGGATTGGAAAAAAATATACCAACATGCCTTAGTGAATAACTACCGTTTTTTGAGTTACGGCGATAGCAATTTATATTTGAAATAGTTAGATTTAATGGCTCAAGAAAATATTTAGTAGGTTTGTGACACTAGTATGAAAAATAACCTGATATACATTTCTCTGCTTCTGTCCTTAATGCTAAACATTGCTTTCACTGGCAATGCTCAAAGTAATGGAAAAAATTTATTCAATAATCTTAAAGTTAAGGATGGACTTGAAAGCAATCAAGTTTTTGAAATTGAACAAGATTCAATCGGTTTCATGTGGTTTGCTACCAACAATGGTTTTGTTCGATACGATGGCTACAACATGTCGGTTTTCAGAAAAGATCGCGAACGTAAAATTGCTTTACCAAATAACGAAATCACTTCTGTTAAAAATGCAAAGAACCTTGGTTTGTGGATTGGTAGTTATGAGGGACTTATCTATTTCGACACTAAAAATGCACAAAGTCAATTAATTGATTTAGGTGGAATCCGTGAAATTAGATGTATACTCAATCAAGGAGATTCAATAATCTGGGCTGGTTCGTCTGAAGGATTATTTAAAATAAATGCCTCAACCCTAAGCTACCAGCTTTACAATCAACAAAATTCTAATTTAGGTTCTGATATTATTCGTTCACTTTATCTCGACTCGAAACAAAACCTTTGGATTGGTACATTTAATGGGTTAAATCTTTTAAGTAAGGAAGGGAACATTAGCTATTTCAATTTAAAACAGAACTACAAAGAAGAATTAAAAAACAATTTGGTTTTGGATATCAAGCCCTATTCCAATGAAAATGATTCATTAATTTGGGTTGGCACCGAAACAGGATTGGTATTATTCAATACAACAAATTTTAATATTTCGGTTTTCAATAGTACAAATACAAACTTCGAGAACGAAGTAATCAAATGCATCTATTCAAAAAAACCAGGGCACGTATACTTGGGAACCGATCTAGGATTTTACTACTTAAATACATTCACCAATTCAATCGAAAGTTCATTTCACGATCCGTTTAATAACTATTCCATTTCAAACAATGTTGTTTGGGATATTTTTGAAGATAATTCAGGTATTATTTGGCTTGCTACTGCAAATGGCTTAAGTCGCATTTCGGATAATCAAGGAATGTTCAAGTTTCATCCAGTTTATTCTTACATCGACAATAACATAACAGGCACTCAAGTAAACGACATCTATTCCGACAAAAAAGGTACTACATGGCTTGCTACAAAAAATGGAGTAATTGCAAAGCATCCAAACGGTGAAACAGAATCGTTCACAGCAAATAACAACTCAAAAAATCGTTTAGTTTTAAACAACATCAATACCATTTCAGGCGACCAATTGGGACGCATATGGATAGGAAGTGCTGGAGGCATTAACATCTGGGATCCTTCAAATAATAAGATGCATACCATTACTTCAAATTTTGACTTATCACAGGGTTTACGATCCAATTATATAGGTTCGTTTATAGCTCCCAACGATGGTTCTTTTTGGGTTTCAACCTGGGGTGGAGGCATGTACAAAGTGAACGGAAATTTTGAAAAAATAAGTGAAATCAGATTTGAGTACATCGCAAACTTCAACACCAATGTTTATGCAACCGATAAGAATATTTGGCTTAAAAATGACGATCGAATATTTTCAATTAATCTCAATACCAACGCTATTGAAACCAGCAATAAACTAAACAAAACAATTGCCACCGATAATATTACATCGCTTTATACCTCGAAACAAGGAGTGCTTTGGATTGGTACTCACAATTTAATTTTTGAATACAATACTCAAACCGACGAAATTAAAGAGTATAACATATTTACAGGTAGAGACAGCTATATCTATAATTTAATTGAAGATAAAAATGGGAATTTATGGGGGACTACACTTACTTCTATTATCCACTTTAATACAGGCACAAAAAAATACGAGACCTACCCAAAGAACGAAGGAATACCCCTTGACTATTTCTTAATTGAAAGCAAAGCGATATCGAACAATGGCAATATCTATTTTGGTGGTAACGATGGATATATTTCATTTAATCCAAACGACATTGAAAAGGATACTTTCGAACCAAAAACTCTTATAACTGGGTTTAAAGTCAACAATAAGAAAATAGGATCACTATCAGAGCTTGGCAACAAAAACAATACACTCAACCATATTTCGTACACCAACAACGTGGTTTTAAAATATGATCAACACTCATTTTCGCTTAACTTTTCATCGCTTCATTACGGAAATACAGAACGAAATATTTACGCCTACAAACTCGAAGGATACGACGAAGATTGGAATTATACTTCAGGAATAAAGAATACAGCATCGTATTCTAATTTATCGGCAGGTAAGTATCAGTTCAAAGTAAAAGGAACCAACAATGATGGTGTTTGGTTCGATAACGAATCCAGCATTCAAATTCGAATTAAACCTCCAGTTTGGGCAAGTCCTTTTGCAATAGTAGTATACATTATTATTCTACAAGTTTTATTGGTGTTGTTAATTACAACTTATCGAAATAAAGTACAATGGAAAGAAAAAATCAGGACCATTACACTTGAAAAAGAAAAGAATGAAGAATTGGCCAAACTAAAACAACAGTTTTTCACTAATATTTCACACGAATTTAGAACTCCATTAAGCTTAATTCTTGGACCTGCCGAAACCTTGCTAAAGAATCAGAAACTCGACAAACCATCGAACCAATTGCTAGGTTTAATTTCGAAAAATGCTCAACGATTATTTTCATTAGTAAACCAATTACTCGATTTACGTAAGATTGAATTAAGCACTTGACGATTGAAGCCAGAAAAGGCAGACATAATTCAAGCCTTCAACAAACAATACAATTTATTTATCGATTTAGCTGAAAATAAAAAAATTACCTATCAATTTGAAACAACACAATCAGTACTTTCAGCCAATGTCGACATTGTAAAACTTGAATCGATTATTCAGAACTTATTGTCGAATGCATTTAAATTTACACCCAACGAAGGCACAATTAAATTCACAGTCGACTTTCAAAATCAATCAATACTGAAAGTTCAAATTTCTGATACAGGAAAAGGAATCGACGAAGAATCAAAACCAAATATTTTTCAACGCTTTTATCAAGGTAACGATTCATCTTCAAAAGTTTCAGGCTATGGAATTGGATTAAATATCGCTAAAGAATATTGTGAATTAATGCACGGAAAAATAAGCTTTGAAAGCGAATCAGAAAAAGGAACAAGTTTCACTGTTGAAATTCCAATTGAACAACTTGAAGATTCTAATAGCTTCGATGTTGCAACTTTAAATTCTCCGGTTAATATTGAAACAAAAGCAATACCCTTGCAAGCAAACACGGCTAAATACAACCTAAATTTACCATTGCTACTGTTGGTCGATGATCATCCAGACACCTTGAAATTTCTTTCAATTAATTTGAAAGCAGACTATAGAATAGTTACAGCGGCAAATGGTATTGAAGCGTTTAAAATTTTGGAAGAAAAAGAAATTGACTTGGTAATTAGCGACATAATGATGCCCGAACTCGATGGCATTGGCTTTTGTGAAAAAGTTAAGAAACACCCAAAATACCAAAATATTCCTTTAATTCTTTTGACGGCTAAAACCATGGAAAGCCAGAAAATTGAGGGCTACAAAGCTGGTAGCGATGCCTACATTACCAAACCCTTCGACATAGAAGGACTAAAAGCGAGGGTTGTGAGCTTGCTTTCAAAGAACCAGAAAATTGATGAATACATTAAGCGTCAACTTATTGTTGAAAACCAAGAAGTTGAAGTTGAATCGGCAGAAGAAAAACTACTTCAAGAATGCATCCAGTACATCAACAATCACCTCACTGATCCAGATATCAATCTAGAGAAAATGTGCAAATCAATTGGAGTAAGCCACTCTAGCTTGTACCGCAAAATTAAAGCACAAACTGGAATGACATTAAATGAATTGATACGAAATACTAAACTTAAAAGGGCAGCACAACTTATTAAAACAGGTAAACTTACCATTGCTGAAATCATGAGTGAAACAGGTTTTACCAACCATTCCTACTTCGCAAAATGCTTTAAAAAAGTGTACAATACTTCACCTCGCGAATACGGTCAAAATTGATTATTCAATTTGTTAAACCGAAAGCACCATTACACCCAAAAACACTATCAATCACAACACTACGACACATAAAGACAAATATGTTTCCATATTTGACCTATTTGTATTCATATTATTCAATTTTATTTTCATAAGAATAGAATCTCGACCTACCTTTTGCTTGCTTCCCAAATAGATTTGTAAAAGAACGAATCGAATCGAACAATGGGTAAACAAACAATCAAAAAATTCCAACTCTACATTGCAGCTACTGTAACGTGCATTTTACTGATTGTTTCCCTTCTCATAATCATTCTCAATTATTACTAATCAACACCTAAACCAATACAAAACGTATGAAAAGCATGCTGTATTTCCATTCAATTTTCAAAGAATAAAGAATTCATACTACCTATAAATCACCCACCCGGTTTAAGGTATTGCGCTATAAACATGCTTCATAAAAGCAAAAATACCTGAAGCATAGAAACTAAAAACTTAGCTAATTATTAATAATTATTAATCTAATCAATCTATGAAAAAATTACTCTGTTATTTTATTCTTGCATTAGTATTAAGTCCTTCGCTGTTTGCACAAGGAGCAAGCATAACAGGAAAAGTACTTGACGAGGATAAAACTGCTTTACCCGGTGTTAACGTTGTTCTAAAAGGAACAACAACCGGAACAGTAACTGATATTAATGGGATCTATACGATTAACGCACCTGATGAAAACAGTATTATTGTCTATTCCTTTATTGGGTTTTATTCACAAGAACTTACTGTTGGATCACAAACTACTATTGATGTTACATTAATTGCCGATACCGAATCCTTGGATGAAGTAATTGTCATTGGTTACGGTCAGGTTAAAAAAGAAGATGCAACAGGTGCTGTTGCAACACTTGGAACCAAAGATTTTAACCAAGGTGTTTCTGCCTCGCCACAAGAGTTAATTGGTGGTAGAATTGCTGGTGTTTCTGTAACTAGTAACAGTGGTGCTCCAGGAGCTGGTTCAACCATTCGTATTCGTGGTGGTTCATCCTTAGGCGGAGCGTCAAACGATCCACTTATTGTGATTGATGGTTTCCCTGTTGACGATGGAAACATTAGTGGTTTATCAAATCCACTAAGCACGTTAAACCCAAACGACATTGAATCGTTTACCGTTTTAAAAGATGCATCGGCAGCTGCAATTTATGGCTCTCGGGCTTCGAATGGTGTTATTATTATAACCACTAAAAAAGGAGTAAAAGGAAAATTAAAAGTTGATTTCAGCTCACAAGTATCAATGAGTACACCAATTGAATATACGAGCGTACTCGATGGTGATGAATACCGTGCCTTAATTAACTCAAGAGTTGCTGAAGGTAAATCTGGTTTAAATGCTGATATAGCTGCCCGCATGGGAACTGAAAATACCGATTGGCAAAATGAAATCTTCAGAAACGCCATTTCACACAATCAAAACCTAAGCTTAGCTGGTAGTATTGGAAATATTCCTTTTAGAGCATCGTACGGATATACCGACCAACAGGGTATTTTAAAAACAACTGAAACTTCAAGACATACAATGGCCTTGAACATCAACCCTACTTTCTTAGACGATCATTTGAAAGTTGACCTAAATGTTAAAGGTACATTTGCCAACACCAACTTTGGAGTTCCTGGAGCAATTGGAAATGCGGTAACTTTTGACCCTACACAGCCGGTAATGAATAACAACAGCCGCTACGGTGGATACTTTCAATGGACCGAAGAGAATTTAGAAAATGGAAGTATGAACCCAGAAGGCATTGCTACTACATTTACCGAAAACCCTGTTGCCCAGTTGGCTTTACGTAACAACGTAGCCGATGTTAACCGTTTGATTGGCAACATGCATTTGGAATACAAAATGCATTTCTTACCTGAGTTAAAAGCTCACTTAAATTTGGGTATCGACAAAACAAATACAGAAGGTAAAGACGATTATTTACCCGGCTCAACTTTTACCATTCGTGAATACAACGATGAATTTGGTAGAAAATACGATTATACCAACAATAGTTCTTCAGAATTATTAGATGCTTATTTAAACTACACCAAAGAATTTGGGCAAAGCAACTTCAACTTTACTGCTGGTTATTCATGGCAACATTGGAGACGAGGCAATACTGTTTTCGACAGAAATACGGCCGAAGACTATATTATACTTGACTCAAGAACTTTTAACGGTGAAGAAACAGATAATCCAAATGAAAACTACTTGATTTCATTATACGGACGTTTGATTTATATGCTTAGCGATAAATACATCCTTACTGCAACAGTTCGTCAGGATGGTTCTTCAAGATTTTTAGGTGAAAATCAAACAGGTATTTTCCCATCAGTCGCTTTGGCTTGGAAAATTCATGAAGAAGATTTTTTAAAAGATGTTGATGCTATTTCGGCATTAAAACTACGCTTGGGATATGGTATTACCGGCCAACAAGGCCTAGACCCTAGCAATGGAAATGTGAGTGATGCTTACTATCCTGCATTGGCAAAATACGGGTTAGGTACTGGTTTCTCCGATTACCCAATTGGGCCAAATGGAGCACCTGTTCAAATCGCTCGTCCTGAGCCATACGATGCCAACCTAAAATGGGAAGAAACAACGACTTATAACCTAGGTTTAGATTTCGGACTATGGGACGACAGACTAACTGGTTCAGTTGATTTATACGACAGAGAAACGATTGATTTATTAAACCTAATTCCGGTAGCTGATGGTAGTAACTTCGGAAACTACATTCTAACCAACGTTGGTAATATGGATATTAAAGGTTACGAACTTACCTTAACTGGTCGTATTATTTCAACTGCAGATTTCAATTGGACAGTTGGAGCGAACTTAACCTATAACGAAAGAACAATTACCAAATTGAATAAAACCGACGATCCTTCTGATGCAGGCGTTGAAACGGGTAATACAGTTACTGGTGGTGGTTTAAATAGCCAAGTTCAAATTCACACTGTTGGACAAGCACCCAATTCGTTTTATACTTTCCAACAAGTATTCGATGCTGAAGACAATCCTATTGAAGGTGTATATGTCGATCGCTCGGGTGAAGGTGGCGATATAGCCAGCAATACCTTTAACAAGTACCACAACCATAGTCCAAATGCCGATTACCTAATGGGTATTAATTCTCGTTTGAATTACAAGAAATTCGATTTCTCATTCTCAGGTAGATTAAGCCTTGGAAACTATGTGTATAACAATGGCGCAAGTAGTACAACTACCAACCTTTATTCAAACGATATTTTCTTCAACAACATTCGTACTTCAGCACTCAACATTGGTTTTGAAGGTGCTGGCGAACCTTGGTCCGATATTTATGTACAAGACGCTTCATTCTTCAAAATGGACAATATATCGCTTGGATATACTCTCGATAAAATAGTTAAAGGAGTAAATGCTCGAATTGGATTTACGGTTCAAAATGCATTTATCATTACCGAATACGAAGGTTTGGATCCTGAAGTTCAAGGTGGAATTGATAATAATTTATATCCACGTCCACGCACTTTCTTGTTCAGCCTTAATCTTAACTTTTAATTCGTAAAACATGAAAATAAATAAAATAAGAATAACAATTATAGCACTTGCAACGGTGTTATTTACCGGATGTTTCGACGACTTAAATGTCGCTCCAATCGATCCTAATGTGGTAAGCTCTGAAAACGTTTACACCACTGCCGATGACTACCTAAAAGGTTTGGCAAAACTATATACCAGCATTGGTTTAAGCGGTTTAGATGGTCCCGATGGAAATCCCGATTTTCAAGGATTCGACGAAGGTTTTTCAACCTATACCCGTTCATTTTGGAACGTACAAGAAGTATCAACCGACGAAGCTGTTTCAAAAGGCGATGCTGCTGCAGGTCTACCCGATTTTCATACACAATCGTGGATGGCAACCAACCAGTACCTACAAATTCTTCATTCTCGTATACTCTATTTAGTTGCCGTTTGTAACGAATTTATCAGGCTAGGAGGCGATAGCGGTTTTCCTGAAGTTGATACTTATGTTGCCGAGGCAAGATTCATTCGGGCTTTGGCGTATTGGCATGCAATGGATTTGTTTGGAACTTCACCCTTTGTTACCGAAGAAGATCTACCAGGTGCTTTCTTTCCTGAACGCGCTTCGAGAGAAGATTTGTTTACCTACATCGAATCGGAATTAATAGAAATTGATGCACTACTTGGCGAACCAGGTTTCCAATACGGAAGAGCTGACAAAGCAGCAGCTTGGATGGTACTATCAAAAATTTATTTGAATGCCGAAGTTTATATTGGCGTGAAAAAATACGACGAAGCAATAGCAGTTTTAGACAAATTGGTAAACAGCAAATATTCATTATCAACTGAGCAACGTCACAACTTTTTAGCAGATAACAATACAAGCCCTGAAATTATTTTCCCAATAATTCAAGACGGTTTAACAACTCAAACCTGGGGAGGTGTAACCTACCTAATGGCCGGAGCCATGGGCGGTGGAACAATCACTGCGCACGAAACCATAGGTATTACTTCACAATGGGGCATTCTTAGAGTTACTTCTGCATTGGTAAACTTATTTGAAGAATCGGATGCAAGAGCAACTTTTTGGTCCGATGGACAAACCCTGGAAATCGAAGATGTAGAGTTGTTTTCAAACGGTTACATGTCTACCAAATACAAAAACAGAAAGCTAGATGGCAATGTTTCTGATTCCGATTTATCAACTCATCCCGATACCGACTTTCCAATGTTCCGCCTAGGCGATGCTTATTTAATGTACGCCGAAGCTGTATTAAGAGGTGGTTCAGGTTCTCAGGAAAAAGCATTGAACATGGTAAATGAAATTAGAACAAGAGCTGGCGCAAGTGCTATTTCAGCTGGCGATTTGAATTTAGATTTCATTCTCGACGAAAGAGCTCGTGAATTATTTTGGGAAGGACATCGAAGAACCGATTTAATTCGTTTTGGACAGTTCACCAATGGATCGAAAGTTTGGCCTTGGAAAGGCGGAGTGGCTGAAGGGACAGCAACCGAAGAGTACAGAGACATTTACCCTGTTCCTGCAACGCAATTAACGGCGAATCCGAATCTCATTCAAAATGAAGGTTATTAATTCAAGAAGAATTACATCTAGTATCAACACAAAAAATAAAAACAAATGAAACGATCATGAATTTTAATTTTCTAAAAATTCATAGAGAGTTCCATCTTATACAAACAAAAATTAAAAAACAAATAAGATGAAATATATAGTCAGAATAAGTTTAGTTTTTCTGATGTTTTTGCTTGCATACTCTTGCAAAGAAGAACTTGTAGAAAAAGTAAGCGTCGACGTTACGAAAGTAACGGGAGGCGAATTGGCTCCCTTACCAAATTCTGATTACCAATTGGAATATGCTTTTGCGAACAACGATTTTGAAACATTATCGTGGGCCGAAACCGATTATGGTTTTGCTACTTCAATTACTTATACACTTCAAATTGCTGTTGATGGCGATAACTTTGCAAACGCTGTTGAAATGGCTACCACAACTGATTCAATGACCGTTATCAACGTTGAAGTGCTAAATAATACATTGGTTAGCGATTTTGGGTTAACACCTGAAGCACCAGCCGAAATTCAATTCAGAGTTGTGTCGAGCTTAAGCGGTGCAATTGCCGACGTATTTTCAGCTCCAATTACTGTAACGGTAACACCTTACAACCCTATAATTCCACCTATTTATTTACTAGGTGATGCACAAGGATGGGATTTTGCAAGTGCTGTAGTTCTCGAAAGTATTGCACCTCTAGTGTATACTGGTTTCGCCGACTTTGATGCCGATGTTGTTTTCCGCCTTTTTGAAATAAACGACTGGAGTGCTGGCGAAGTTTGGGGTGCATCATACTTTACAGGTTCAATTCCTACTGATTTTGCCGACAATGGTGATGATGATTCAAACTTCATTTTCACTGGAGAAAAAGGAACTTATGCCATAACAGTTGATTTAAATACCAAATCAATTACTATTGACAAACAATTATTCCCTTCAACCTTATACGTTGTGGGCGACGACCAAGCCTGGAACTTAGACGATGCTTTAGCACTTCGTCATGTTGGTGGTGGAGTTTTCGAAGCCATTGAAACACTTGGAAACGGCAACATTTGGAGATTCTTTGAAACACCATCGTGGGGTGGAACTCAGTGGAATTACAACACCTTCCTTGGAGGTGCAATTGATAGCAAATTAAGCGGAACTACCGAAGGCGATGCCAACTTTGAATTTATTGGAGAAAGTGGTATTTACAAAATCACGGTTTCAACCTTAGACTTAAGCATTATTATTGAACCAGCTGAAAAACCAACGATGTACCGTGTTGGTGGTGATAATGGTTGGGCTTTCGATCCTCCAATGACTTGGATTCGTGGTGAGAAATTTACCGAAACAACTGTTCTTACTGAAGGTAACGAATGGCGTTTCTTCCCAACCATCGACGTTTGGGGTTTCACGCGCGATTACAATGCCTTTGTTGATGTAGACGCTTCACTTTGGAGTGGTCCTAATGGTGGCGATGCCAACTTCTTGAATTTAGTATCGGGTACCTACGTTATTACAATTGATGTTGTTCCTGGAAATATTACAGGAGTACTATCTGAATAATATCTCAATATAATTAAAGGAGCTTCTTGAAAAAAGGAGCTCCTTTTTCTATTTTCTATTGCTCACTAAATAGCTTAACTTATACAGAACAACGAACAAGTTGTTCTTAATCTATTTGAACCCAATAGCGTCCTAAATAAATAATAGCTACAACATGGGTTCCCTGTTATGATAGCATACAAGAAAAAACAAAGAAAAAAGGATCATTTTTGCACTATGCTGAATTGGCCTTTTTAAAAATTGCTTTTGTTTAAATGAAAGCTTTAGTAAGACCGGGAAGTTGCTCCCGGGTACTCGGGAGCAAATCACCCGGCCGCACTTAAGCTTGAGGTAAAAAAGAAAGTAATTTTTAAAGCAGCCTTGCCCCGCATAGCTATCGGGGTTTTCCTTCATTTTTTGTGTCAAGACAAAAAAGGAAGTCGGGTTTGGGCGAAGCGCCAATATTATTTAGAACAGAATTGATTTGAAACCATAATTACAACCCATTCGAAATGATTAAATCACTTAGCATTCTACTACTCTTCTTTTCAATAATATCCTTTGCTCAAAAGAAGAACGTGGTACAAGTCGATAAAAACGGGACAATGCGTTGGCCCAACAATACAGAAGTAAAAGGTTTTGGCGTAAACTATACAGTACCTTTTGCACATGGCTATCGCTTTGCAAAAAACAGTGGGATCGATCCTAAAAAAGCAATTGAAAACGATGTGTATCACTTTTCTCGTTTGGGTTTCGATTTATTTAGAGTACATGTATGGGATACAGAAATATGCGATACGCTTGGTAATTTAATTGAGAACGAACACCTCGATGCTTTCGATTTCCTTTTGAATGAATTAAAACAAAAAGGAATCAATAGTGTAATTACCCCCATCGCATTTTGGGGAAACGGTTGGCCCGAAAAAGATGAACCAACTCCTGGTTTTTCATACAAATACGGCAAAGCAAATTGTTTAACCAACCCTGATGCAATTGCTGCTCAGCAAAATTATTTAGCTCAGTTTCTGGATCATGTAAATCCGTATACCGGAATTGCCTATAAAAACGATCCGAGTATTATTGCTTTCGAAGTAAGCAACGAGCCTCACCATAGAGGAGACGCTAAAGAAGTAACAGAATTTATAAAAGGAATGCTTAAAGCCATGCGTAAAACGGGTCTGCAAAAACCAATTTTCTACAACATTAGTCATGCTGTTCATTTGGCCGATGCTTATTTTGAAGCTGGCATTCAAGGCGGAACTTTTCAGTGGTATCCTACCGGATTAACATCGCAAAAAGAAATTCCGGGGAATCTAATTCCGAATGTGAACAAGTACAACATCCCCTTCGACGAAAGCATACAAAAACACCACGGAGCAAAATTAGTCTACGAATTCGATGCCGCCGACGTAAACAAATCTTACATCTACCCTATTATTGCACGCAGTTTCAGAGAAGCAGGAATACAAATTGCTACGCATTTTGCCTACGATCCAACTTTCTCGGCCCACGCCAATACTGAATACAATACACATTACATGAACCTTGCTTATACCCCACAAAATGCATTGAGTTTAATGATTAGTGCCGAAGTATTTCACCAAATACCCATGAACCAAAGTCAAGGTGAATATCCTGCAAACCTCGAATTTCAAAACTTCAAAATTAGTTATCCCAATGACCTGGCTGAATACAATGCAGAAAACAAATTCATATACACCAACCATACTGAATCGAAACCAGTTAACGAAGAAAAACTAACAACTATTGCCGGTTTTGGAAACTCTCCTCTTATCAAATACAATGGTACAGGTGCCTATTTTTTAGATAAAATTGAAGATGGTATTTGGCGTTTAGAACTAATGCCCGATGCAATTTTGGTCGACAATCCATTTGGGAAAAACAGTCCCAAAAAAACAATTACGGTAATCAACTGGAAGGAACACGAAATGAAAATTCAATTGGAAAATTTAGGAGACGATTTTTCGATTGAAACCATCAACGAAGGAAACAATACCGAAGCAAAAGTTGATAAAACCACTTTCGGAATACAACCAGGAACTTATATTCTTAGTAAAAAAGGAGTTTCAAAAAATTGGACAATAAACAGTTCATGGAAGAATATTCAACTGAACGATTTTTTTGCACCTAAAAGCAGTGTTACAAAACCTTGGCTCAAGCATAATCAAAAAATTGAAATAAGCGAAAACTCACCTTTTAAAATTGAAGTACAGTTTGTGTCCCCAAAAGAAATAGAAGAAATACAATTGTTTATACAAGCTGGTTTCAGAAGAAAGTCGATAAGCTTTGAAGCAGAAAGTGCTTACAACTATTCTGCAATTATTCCTGCTGAATTAGTTAAAGCAGGCTTATTAAATTATACCATAACAGTAAAGTTTGTCGACGATAGTAGCATTACTTATCCAGCAGCAGAAGAAGGACTACCCTACGATTGGGACTTTTACAACACAAGTACTTATTCAGTGCGAGTTGTACCCAAAACGTTCCCTATTCATCTTTTCGATGCTACAACTGATGCAAGTCAATTAGCAATTCAATGGCGACCAGGTTTTAAGTTAGTTCCTACAAAAGAAGCGAATCGTTCTGAATACCAAATGAACATTCCAGCATTATTTGTTGAAGACGCTGAGAATTTAAATGCAGCACCCATATACGATTATAGTTTCAAGCATTTCATCATTGATAAAATCGAAGGCCGAAAGGAAGATCTACCAAGCATGAAAAGTATTGTTTTTAAAGGACGAGCATTGAATAACAAAGCTTGCAAATTACAAATTGCCTTAGTCTTAAACAATGGTGTATCGTATGGGAAAACCATTCTTTTAAATGAGAATACCAATGAGTACAATATAAACCTATCAGAACTTGAAATGGTTAAAACGGTTACCTTGCCTCGGCCATACCCCAGCTTTCTACCTTACTATTTTGAACACAACATTCACAATGATTTTGACATTACAAAAGTAGAAAGTATTCAATTTTCAATAGGACCAGAAATACCAGAAAATGAACTTAACGACCATCATGGCGTTTCTATTGAAAGTGTTCGATTTGAATAAAAAGAAGAATTATGAAGCCTATTAAAAAATAGGTGAGAAGTATAAGTTTAGTCTAGTTAGTTAAAAAGAGTTGCTCAATTCTAAAGCAGCTCTTTTTGTATAGACGATTCAGTTTGCAATTCCTTACTCACATCAAAACAATTGAATATCTTCTCTTTATCTCTCACCACTGTAGATTCTGTTTTCATAACTGACCAAAACGTTTTTAATCTTTTCCATTTCATTTTCATTTGAAATGAATATGAACCCACAAATACCTCTATCAAAATGTAAATTTGTTGTATCAGAGTTAACAATCGGGAATTTCAAAAGATAATACACTAGGCTTATTGCTTAATTTTTCAGAAATTCCCTTTTTATTTAAAGTTTTAAAAATTAATAAATGTCAATAGTAAAACAGCTCGTATTAATCGCTTTAGTTTTCATCAGTAGCGAAGTATTTTCTCAGTCAGATTTCATTTTCGGACAAGACCTTTCGTATGTTAATATGATGGAAGATTGTGGTGCAGAATTCCGCGAAGATGGTGACATTAAAGACGTGTATCAAATATTTGCCGATAACGGATCGAACCTAATTCGTGTACGTTTATGGCACAATCCAAATTGGCAAGAATCACTATCACAACCCGATGGAGTAAAAGCACAATACAGTAATTTCGAAGACGTAAAAGAAACCATTTTTCGAGCTAAAATGGCAGGGATGAAAGTAATGCTTGGTTTTCATTTTTCAGATTTCTGGTGCGACCCTGGTCGTCAAATTCTGCCTAAAGCATGGGAAAGTGTTTCCGATAACGAAACTGCTTTGAAAGATTCAATTTACAATTACGTATTCCAAACGCTTGAGCAATTAAATGCTGAAGATTTAATGCCTGAATACGTTAAAGTTGGAAACGAAAACAACAGTGGGATTATGACTCACAAAGGAATGAACAGCAACTTCGAAGGTGAAACACTATTGAGTTGGGACTGGGCACGCCATGGTCGATTATACAATGCAGCCATTAAAGCGGTTCGCGATATTTCTGAACAAAGCAACATTAAACCCAAAATTGCATTGCATGTTGCCGACCATAACAATGCTACTTGGTTTTACAACAACATTATCAACAATGGAGTTACTGATTTCGACATCATGGGCTTCACGTATTACTATTCCTACCACGAAGGTTCGCCTAGTGAAGTTGGAAGTGTTATTGCTAATTTACTAACCCGCCATAGTGCTTACGAAGCCATGGTGGTTGAAACAGGCTATTTGTGGGACACACAAAATATTGACGGTTTGGGAAACATTATTACAAAACCAAGTCCCGATTACTTGCCCGTTACACCCGCTAACCAGAAAAAATTCATGGTTGATTTAAGCAAAGCCGTTATGGATGCTGGCGGCTCTGGAGTTATCTTTTGGGAGTCAGCATGGGTTTCTACACCTTGCAACACGCCTTGGGGGCAAGGTTCATCGCAAGAACACGTTGCTTTTTTCGACCACCGCAACAACCTGAATTACATGAAAAACGGTGGTGGCAGCTGGCCTTATGCCGAAAATTATACGCAAGAACCAAACAATCCAAAAATCACTTTTAAAGTAGACATGAAAGGTGTTGATGTTAGCCAAGGAGTTTATGTTACAGGCAGCTTTTCAGGAGCCAGTGATTGGTCTATTTTAGCTATGGAAAACGAGGGCAATAATAAATATAGTTATACTGTAGAAATGATGCCTGGCGACAGCGGTGCCTTTTACTTCTTAAATGCCAACAATTGGGATGCACGCGAAACCGTACCCGCCGATTGTGCAACATGGTGGGATGTAGACCGTGGATACAGTGTTGCTGAAAACGATACTACTTTTGCTTTTAAATGGGGAACTTGTGAAACATTTGCGACGTCAAAAAAACAAATTGAAAAAACAAAAAGTGGATGCTTTATTTATCCCAACCCATCGGAGAATGGTTCATTTACAATACAACTAAACGAAAGTGAAAAATTTAAAATTGACATCTTTAATACGAGCGGTCAAATTGTAAAAAGAATAAATGCAAATGAACTTAATACAGCTTACAAAGTAGATGGCTTAGAAAAAGGAATCTACTTCATTTCATTAAGAAATGAGCAAAATAGCTTCGCTCAAAAACTAATGGTATTGTAGTTATATTGAAAATAAAAGGTTTAACATTCAAGTGATTAAAAAATAGCGTGATGAAGAATAAATTTTTAGGACTAATACTAATTCTGGGAATGCTTTTAAGCAACTGTTCGAACCCGAATTCAACAAAAGAATTATTCAATTCCGATTGGCAATTTGTACGTTCTGAAAAATCGTATAACGAAATAAATGAAGTAGAAAATTGGGACGCCGTTTCTCTACCGCACACACCGTTTATCGAGAACAAAGTAATGGACGGACAGTGGCAGGGAATATGTTGGTATAAAAAATCGTTCTACTTACCTAAGTCTGCAAAGAATCAACGTATTATTTTACGTTTTGAAGGTGCCATGAATTACTCCGAATTTTGGGTAAATGGCGAAAAAGTGGCTAAGCATCAAGGAGGTTATTTACCCGTTGTTTTTGATTTTACCGATGTTGCAAAAGTTGGAGCAGAAAACACAATATTGGTTCGCTTAGACAATAACGACAACGCCATCACGGGGCCAAAACCAATGAAACGCCTAGACTTTAACATGTACGGAGGTTTACATCGCGATGCTTTTCTAATTGTTAAAAATCCATTGCACATTACCGATCCTATTTTAGCCAATAAAACCGCAAGCGGTGGTGTTTTTGTGACTTACCCCGAAGTAAGTGCCGAAAGAGCAAGTGTAAAAGTTAAGGTACACGTTCAGAACAAAAACACTTCTTCGAAAAGCTTTTCGGTTGTAAATGAAATTTGGAACGACAATGCACTTGTTGCTAGCACGCTCTCGAAAAAAGTAAAGCTCAATGGAAATTCTGATACTGAAGTAATCGATGTTTTAGAAGTTGATTCTCCCGAATTGTGGTCGCCTAAAAACCCCGCACTTTATACACTCAAAACAAAAATTGTATTAAACAGAAAAGAAGTGGATTCAGAAGAAACGCAAATTGGAATTCGACGCATTAATTTTGTCGAAAACCAACTTTATATCAATGGTGAACAAACAATACTTCGCGGAGTAAACCGTCATCAGGAATATCCCTATGTTGGTTATGCCTTAAGCAACGAAGCCAATTACCGCGATGCTGTAAAAATTAAGGAAGCAGGTTTCGATTACATTCGCCTGTCGCACTATCCACACAGTCCTGCTTTTATGGAGGCCTGTAACGAATTAGGAATAGTGGTGCTCGATGCAATTTTAGGCTGGCAATACTACAGTCGCGATTCTCTTTTTCAGGATCAGGTTTTCAAAACAGCTCACGACCTTATTCGTCGCGATAGAAATCATCCTTGTGTTTTGGCGTGGGAAGTATCCTTAAACGAATCGTGGATGGACGAAGCTTTCATTGATAAATTACACACCATTGCTCATGCCGAATACCCTGGCAACCAATGTTTCTCTGCCGGTTGGCAAGAATATGGCTACGACATTTATTTGCAAGCGCGCCAACATCGCTTACAACATTACAGTGAACCACAAAAACCCTATAGCGTTTCAGAATATGGCGATTGGGAATACTATGCCATGAATGCAGGTTTAAACCAAGATTCTTGGAACGGTTTAATGCAGTCTGACCGTTCGAGCCGTCAACTTTTAAGCGACGGAGAACTTCGCTTATTACAACAAGCCACCAACATTCAGGAAGCTCACAACGACAACATGAATACACCTTCGTTTGCCGATAGTTATTGGGTAATGTACGACTACAACCGAGGCTACTCCAACGATTTGGAAGCTTCGGGCATTTCAAGTATCGACCGTGTTCAAAAATTCAGTTACTATTTCTTCCAAAGTCAGCGCGATGCCGAGGAATTATACGACTTAGCCCAAAGTGGACCAATGGTATACATTGCCAGCTATTGGCAAAAGAACTCGCCATTAAATGTGCGTGTTTATAGCAATGCCAAAGAGGTTGAATTATTCCTGAATGGCAAGAGCCTAGGAAAACAATCTCCCGATAAAAACCGACTTTCAAATAACTTACCACACCCACCCTTCACGTTCAATTTAAATAAATTTGAAGCAGGAGAATTAGTGGCAAAAGCTTACATTAACGGAGAAGAAGTTGCGACATATTCAGTAAAAACACCAGAAGAAATTTCAGCACTTGAGCTCACAATAGATGAAAGCGGACTAGCACCTCAAGCAGGTGTTAACGATGTTGTTTTTGTTTATGCCACCTTGAAAGATGCCAACGGAACTACAGTACATGAAAATGGCACAGAGATTCAATTCGAAATTGAAGGCGATGCAGTATTACTAAACCCTGAAGCTATTAGCACCGAAGCAGGTATTGCGACAGCATTAATTCGTATTGGAGAGAAGAATGATGAGATTATTATAAAGGTGAAAACACTTGCAGGTTTTGAAACGTCACTTTCATTCAAACCCGAATAATATAAATTCGTTAGTATAGATTATTCCAATTTGGAAACATGATTTAGGGTAGCATTTTTTGCTGCCCTTTTCTATTTTGATAATCAATCCTCTATGCTCAATTTATAAAATATTATGATTCTTAATTTGTACCTCAATGTAATTAATTCAATCTTTACATAATTATTTTAACCCAAACAGAATAGCAAGAGTTGAATCAAAAACTTGAAACCATATTTCATCAGTATTATTCGCCACTGTGCAATTATGCATCAGCTATCATTAACGATTACACTGATGCAGAAGATATTGTGCAAACATTTTTCATTCAGCTTTACGAGAGAAGAAAACTCCCGGAAATTGCAAATATCGAAGCCTATCTGTTAAGAAGTATTCGTTTCAAATGCATCGACTACCTAAGAAATAAAAAAAGAAAGAATACAATTTCTATTCAAGAAATTGATTATTTAGAACATACTTTACCTAATGAAATCACGGAACAAGAAATTGAACCTTTGTTTCATTACTATGCCGCCAAACTTCCACCAAAAACCAGAACAGTTTTTCTGCTCAGCAGGGTCAACAAACTAACTTACAGAGAAATTGCAGAAGAGCTAAATCTCTCACAAAAAACAGTTGAGAACCAAATGGGTAGTGCGCTTAAAAAAATGAAAGTAATTTTAAAAGAAGAACATTACTTTTTGCTTTTATTTTGAGGGAAACATTGAAACCCACCACGTCATTCCGAGGGAAGCATAGCAACGAGGAATCCCTCGTTTAAAAGCAGATTGTTTCGTTACACACACGATGAAGGATTCTGCGTTTAGTGTCATCTCGATCCCGATTTTTATCGTGGAGAGAGATCCATTCTGTAAATGAAGGGATTCCTCCTGATGTGCCAATGACAGATTTTTTTGTAAAATCTCTTTTATTGTGTGTCATCTTCTCATTATGCTCAAATATATTTGAGTGAACCCTCGGAATGACACTTTTTCAATATTTCAGTTTATCCAGCCTTTCAGTTCATTCTGTCTTCGGTTTATTCATTCCTTCAGTTTTTTTTTCTTTCTCAATAGGGGTATCCTCAAATTCCACCGACTTATAGTTAAAGACCAACAAAAAGCTCGACAATGGAAAACAGCTATGCACTCCTGAAAAAACATTTTCAACAAGAAAGTTCTGTTGAAGAAGAAAAGCTGATAAGTGAATTCAAGAAAGAAAATCCACAGGAATATCTCGTACTTAAGAACCTTTGGCAAAGTAAGACCAAAATAGATATCAAAGACTTTGACTCTATAAAAGCATGGCAACACATTCTACAAAACCCTCGTACAAAACAAGCGAAACCTAATCATTTATATACTTTCCGACAAGTTGCCGCAGTGGCTGTAATAGTCATTGTTGGCAGCTTGTTTGCTTATTACGTTACACAGAAATTTGAATTCAAGCCTACAATTATTGAACTGGCCACACATGCAAGTGAAACCGATTCAATTTTACTGGCCGATGGTACCACCGTTTGGTTAAATCGTAATTCGAAGTTGTACTATCCAAAAAAATTCAAAGGAAAAAACAGAACAGTAAAATTGGAAGGAGAGGCTTGGTTTGAAGTCACTAAAAATGCGAAGAAACCATTTACGGTTGAATGTAATTATTCAACTATAACCGTTCTAGGAACTACGTTTAACATCGATACAGATTCACTAGCAACCGAGGTATGTTTAGCTACCGGCAAGGTAAATATTCAATCGAACTTCACCGATACGTTTGTTGATTTACTGCCGAACAATAAAGCTATTGCAAGCTCAACAAATTTAGTGAAAACCCAAATTACAAACCCAAACTATTTATCGTGGAAAACTGGTGTGTTCTTATTCGAGGACACTCCACTTTCTGCGGTCATCAATGATTTAAACTGTTATTACAATAAACCAATCGTATTGAATACCAACAAAGCAGATATGCTCTTTTCTGCACAATTTGAAAATTCAAACCAAGAAGACATTCTGGAAATTCTAAAACTAACCTTTAACCTAACGATCCAAGAAACCACAAACTCTTATGAAATTCATTAAACTACGTTTGTTGCTTTTACTGGCAGTGCTAGCCACACTGCCTTTTAAAAGCTTCTCGCAGGAAAACATCCTCCAAACCAAAATCAGCATTGAGCTGAAAAACGAAACCATAAAAAGTGCACTGAAAAACATTGAGAAAGAAGCCAATGTTTCGTTTACCTATTCCAACTTTAAAGCACTAAATCATAAAGCGAATAGGACTTTCAAAGATCAACCCTTGAAAGCGGTGTTGGAAACTTTGCTTAAAGACACCAACCTTTCATTCAAAGTAATTGCAGGGAAAGTAAGCATCTTCGAAAAAGAAGAAAAAAAGCATGGAAATAAGCGAGCCACTATTCACGGCTACATTAGCGATGCTGAAAGTGGCGAACGGCTTGTTAATGCTGCAGTATACAACACAAGCAATCATCAGGGAACCATAACAAACAGTTACGGTTTTTATAGTTTCTCGCTTAAGAGTGGCACAATTGAACTTGCTGTTTCATACTTGGGCTATTATACAAACAAATTAACAATCGATATTCTTAATGATACCGTATTCAACCTTGCTTTAACTCCCAAAAACGACGAATTGGAAGAGGTTGTGATAGTCGGCAACCGAATAGAACAGATTGAACAAAGTCAAATGAGTATGATCAATGTACCTGTTCAAAAGCTTGAAAATGTACCCGTTATTTTAGGTGAAGCCGATATTTTAAAAGTGATTCAAATGCTTCCAGGAGTGCACGCTGGCACCGAGGGAACCAGTAGTATTTATGTACGCGGAGGTGGCCCTGACCAAAACCTTTTTCTTTTGGATGGAGTTCCGGTTTACAATGCAGCTCACTTGTTTGGATTCTTCTCGGTTTTCAATCCCGACGCCATTAAAACGGTAAAACTTTACAAAGGAGGTTTTCCTGCACGATTTGGAGGCAGACTATCGTCGGTGGTTGATGTGAGTATGAAAGACGGCAATATGAAAGAGTTTCACGGAAACGTTTCTGTTGGTTTAATAGCCTCAAAAATTCAACTGGAAGGTCCAATTGTAAAAGACAAAACTTCGTTTATGCTCTCGGGACGAAGAAGCTACATCGACCTACTGGCACAACCATTTCTGATGAGCGAGAGCAAAACGGACAATAAAGATATTAGCGGACTTGCTCACTTTCACGACCTCAATTTAAAGATCAACCATATTTTCTCAGACCGAAGCAGACTGTACTGGAGTGGCTATCATGGTCGTGATACTGGAAAAGGAACTGAAATCAGAAACTACCCCTATAATAAAACACTTAAAGAAGAACAGGTTGAAAAAGGCATTGGCGTTGGATGGGGAAACACATTATCGTCCTTAAGGTGGAACTACCTTATTTCACCCAAACTATTTAGCAATACCACATTCATTTACAGTAAATTCTTTTTCGACATTGAATCGCAACGTTTCGACCGTGATTTAGTGAATGATACGCAGGTTGAAACTTCCTTTAGATATTCTTCAGGAATTGAAGACCTTACAGGGAAAATTGATTTTGACTATTTTCCCAATTCCAATCAGTCTATAAAATTTGGCGCTCAATATACCCACCACTATTTTACCCCAGGAGCTTCAAACGACATAAAGAAATATGATAATATTCAAGCGGAAAATATCGACTCAGTATTTGGCAATCGTAATATAAATGCGACTGAATTGTCGGCCTATATTGAAGATGATATTAAATTCAGCTCCACCTTGAAAGCGAACATTGGTTTTCACATTTCGGCTTACAACGTAGATGGTAAAACATTTTTTAGACCTCAACCACGCATTTCGCTTCGCTATAAAGTAAAAGACAATTGGTCTTTAAAAGGTTCTTATTCTCGCATGGCACAACATGTTCACCTTTTAACCACTTCAAACATCGACCTGCCTACCGATTTATGGGTGCCTGTTACCAAACAAATTGCACCACCAGTTTCCGATCAATTGGCAGTAGGAACAGCCATCAGTTTAAAAGAAGGTCTTAACCTAACCATTGAAGGCTACTACAAAAAAATGAACAACATAATTGCCTACAAAGAAGGGGCATCGTTCATTGATAGTGGGAACGATTGGGAATCAAAAATTGAAAAAGGAGAAGGAACTTCGTATGGCGTTGAATTTATGTTAGAAAAAACAGTAGGTAAAACAACAGGTTGGATCGGTTATACTTTATCAAAAACAACACATCAATTCGATGAAATTAACTTTGGAAAATCTTTCCCTGCAAAATACGACAGAAGGCATGATGTAAGTGTTGTACTTTCACATAAATTTAGTGAGCGTTTCGACATTAGCGGATGTTGGGTTTATGCTACAGGAAACGCAGTGAGCTTGTCCTTATCCAAGGCTCCAATAGCAAATATCCCCCACTCCTATAGTAGAGATGAATATACCCCCTATTATCCTGGCCGAAATAATTATAGAATGCCGGCTTACCACCGGATGGACATTGGAATGAATTTCCACAAAAAGAAAAAACGAGGAATTCGAACCTGGAACATATCGGCCTACAACGCTTACAACCGTAAAAATGCATTCTTACTCATGTGGTTAGAAAATGGAGATACCATGAGTCCCAATCTTGGTGGAGAACAACAGTTGACCAAAATAAGCATCTTCCCTATTATTCCCTCAGTTTCATACTCTTTTAAATTTTAAAACAATGAAGACAATCAAAAATATAATCCTGTTTTTCCCATTGACATTTTTGTTTTTTTCTTGTCAAGAAGAAATGATTTTAGATGAATCGCTGCTGGAACCAAAGATCGCTGTTTTAACCTTTCTGTCGCCAAACAATATCATTTATATTAAATTACTTCATGATATACCCGTTTACCAAAATGGGGATGGAATGAACGAAGTTCCAGATGCAACGATTACACTTTACGAAGACGACCAAAAAGTAGAAGAATTAGAAAGACTATTCTATGTTGAAAGATATAGGGATGAAAACGGGGAATCGATTGCTAGTACCGATACTAACTTTTACTTTTTAACCACAGGAAAGTTAGCACAAGTTGATAAAACGTATCGTATGGAAATAGAAAGTGCCACATATGGAAACAGCAGTTGTGAAACCACAATTCCTGAACCTGTAGCAAATATAATTCTGAAAACAGAATTTGAAGAAACAACAAATAATAATCGAAACTATTACAAGGCAAACTTCAAACTATCTTTTTCAGACCCGGCTGATGAAGAAAATTACTACCGAATTATACTTACTGAAATTAAGGGCCAGAAAACACATTTCGTTGACGATTCATTAGATCACACCATTTATATTCACAACTCCTTTGGGGGGAATCGTATGAACACTGAAGATCCAATTTTCTTTTACGAAAAAAACAATGCTAATAGTTTTGTTGTAGGAGAGACGGACAACAACTATGGTATTTTCACAGATGAAAGCATTAACGGTAAAGATTATGAGTTATCCTTTTCTGCAAGCTTTAATCCTGACCCGGCATACATTGATACTACCAATGGAGAATTCATACAATACGAGGTACTACTTCAATCAATTAGTAAGGACATGTACTACTACCTAAAATCAATCGACCAACAAGAAATTATGTATGAATTCCCCTTTGCAGAACCCATCCCTATCTATACCAATGTTGAAAACGGTATAGGCATACTGGGAAGTTATTCTTCTACATCCGTGCTTTCACCATCCTTTGGACAATATCCAAAAGATGGCATTGAATACGACGATCAGCGATTTTATGGACAACTTATGTATTAAATCCAAACCAGCATTCATGAAACCACCAAGTAGATGAAAACCACCAAACTATACTTTTTGCTTTTCTTGGCAGTGCTAGCCACACTGCCAATAAAATGCTTTTCTCAGGATTCCATCCTCCAAACCAAAATCACCATTTCGTTTAAAAACGAAACAATAAAAAACGCCTTAAAAAGTATTGAAAAAGAAGCCAATGTTTCCTTTACCTATTCCAACTTTAAAGCACTAAATCATAAAGCGAATAGGACTTTCAAAGATCAACCCTTGAAAGCGGTGTTGGA
>JAQIBQ010000121.1 GCA_027859005.1 Prolixibacteraceae bacterium
ATTCAATACAATATCTGCTACATTTTATTCGCATTATCCTGAGATATTAAACTTTTTTGACAATCGCAGTACAAATGCTTCTGCGGAATCTTTTAATGCTAAACTAAAAGCTTTAAGAGCAGCTTTAAGAGGTGTGGTGGATATTGAATTCTTCCTTTTTAGAGTAGCTAAAATTTATGCGTAATTATAAAAACAACCCGAATTATGAACTGATCCTTTCAATTAGCATAAACCCTAGAAAATTGCACCTTTAGAATATTGTACAACATTGCTACCACAACACAAATACCTATATTACATTGAAATGAATAGAACTCTTTTCAATGTAATATAGGTATAAAAAAGAAATACTTACAGGTAATTCAAATTATGAAACAGAGATCTCTCACCTAAGCTCAATGAGTAAATTCGCGAAGTTTTTCATAATTCCATAAAAAAACGCTCACTGGTACAATTCCCAATCACCCCATATTATTCAAATCATAAATTGACGATAAAAAAACTGGAGCTTTAGTAAGCAATAATTACCTGCCAAAGAAAAAAAATTATGATTTATACAATTTCTTCCGTAATTCTTTGATTTTATCGCTGTTTTCGTATTCAGAATAATCCATTTGCTTATCAATTATTCCGTTCGGTGTTAATTCAATCACACGGTTACATACGGTATTAATAAACTCATGATCGTGCGACGACATCAAAATATTTCCTTTGAACAAAGACAAGCGGTTGTTGAATGCTTGAATCGATTCCAAATCGAGGTGATTGGTTGGAGTATCCAATAGCATAACATTGGCATTACGTAACATCATACGAGCAATCATACAACGCATTTTTTCACCACCAGAAAGAATATTTGAAAACTTGTATACTTCCTCGCCTGAGAATAGCATTTTACCAAGGTAGCCGCGTAAAAACATTTCGCTTGTATCGCTAGAATAATCACCCAGCCAATCGATTAATGTTTTTTTCTTCTCAAAGAATTCACTGTTTTCAATGGGCAAATAACCTGTAGTAATAGTTTGTCCCCATAAAAATTCGCCTGAATCGGGCTCCAACTGATTGTCGAGAATATTGAACAAAGCAGTCATCGCTCTCATATCGCGTGAAACAAAAACAATTTTATCGTCTTTTTCAACGGTAAAAGATAGCTTTTTAAACAATAAATCGCCGTCAATGCTTTTGCTTAAATCTTTAACTTCTAATACATTATTTCCTGGCTCTCTGTCGGGAGTGAAAATAATTCCAGGATATTTACGGGTTGAAGGCTGAATTTCTTCAACATTCAACTTTTCTAACATTTTTTTACGGCTGGTAGTTTGTTTCGATTTAGATGCATTCGCACTAAACCGGCGAATGAATTCTTGCAATTCTTTCTTCTTCTCTTCAGCCTTTTTATTTTGAGATTGGTGCTGGCGTAAAGCTAATTGACTAGACTCGTACCAAAATGAATAATTACCACCATATATTCTAGCTTCACCAAAATCGATATCAACAACGTGCGTACAAATTGAATCAAGGAAGTGCCTATCGTGAGAAACAACCAATACTGTATTATCGAAATAAGCCAAGTAGTTTTCTAACCAGGTAATGGTTTCCAAATCTAAATCATTGGTTGGCTCATCTAAAAGTAAGTTATCAGGTTTGCCAAACAGCGCTTGCGCCAACAAAACTTTCACTTTCACTTTACCATCGATATCGGCCATTTGACGTAAATGAAACTCTTCTTTTACTCCTAGTCCGCTTAATAAAGTTGCTGCATTATTTTCGGCATTCCAACCGTCCATTTCAGCAAAACGCTCCTCCAATTCCGATGCTTTAATACCATCGGCTTCAGAAAAATCTTCTTTGGCATACAAAGCTTCTTTTTTTTTCATGTTACTCGAAAGCTCTTCGTAGCCTAACATTACAGTATCGAGTACTGAATATGCATCGTAAGCATTGTGATCTTGCTTTAATACTGAAAGACGTTCGCCAGAACCAAAAGATACAGATCCAGAAGTAGAATCAACTTCTCCATATAACATTTTCAGAAAGGTTGATTTGCCTGCGCCATTGGCACCAATAATGCCATAACAATTGCCACTGGTGAACTTCATATTCACTTCGTTAAACAGAACGCGCTTTCCGAACTGAATGCTTAAATTGGATACTGTAATCATTTATTTCTTCTTTTTCTTTACTAAACGGGCGCAAAAGTACACAATCTGAGAAACCAAACAAGTAATGCGCAAATTGATACTAAGGAATTAATACTGATTTTAAAAAGCATGACCTATTCATGATACAAATCAGTTTTTCAGTGAGTTAATATTATTCCTGTTTAAATAATTCTGAATACTCTAATCTTGTCTACTATTTAAATTCAATAGCTCATTTAATTGATTTCCTTTGCATCCGTTTTTAACAGTAACTCTTTCTATTTGTAAAAACATGTGGGCAATTTGGGCAATTCTAGCAGCTGTATTATTGGGCATTTACGATGTACTTAAAAAAGTATCGTTGAATAACAACGCTGTAATCCCAACGCTACTATTCTCTGTTTCAACGGGTGCAATACTCTTCATCCCCATCATTATTGGATCAAGGTATAACGAAACATTTTTTCAATCGGTTGGTTTATTTGTTCCTGTAGCAACACTCAAAGAACATTTATTAATTTTCATTAAGTCAACCATCGTTGTTTCAAGTTGGATATTGGCATTTTTTGCTATGAAAAACCTCCCCTTGACTATTGTTTCACCCATTCGTGCAACGGGACCTTTCTGGACCATGCTCGGCGCGATTACAATTTTTTCTGAAAAACTAAACGCATTTCAATGGACCGGAATTCTTATCACATTAGTGTTCTTTTATATGTTTTCAACAGTAGGAAAACTTGAAGGAATCAATTTTAGAAAAAACAAGTGGATTCTCTTTTTAATTGCAGCCACATTATTGGGGACTGTAAGTGGTTTGTACGATAAATATATAATTAGGAACGTTGATCGTGTTGCAGTCCAGGCATGGTTTTCGGTTTATCAAATGCTTATTATGATACCTGTTACTGCATTCATTTGGTATCCTCGTCGTCAAAAACTCACCCCCTTTACATGGCGTTGGACAATTCCATTAATTGGAATCTTTTTAATCTTAACCGACTATGTTTATTTCTATGCCATCAGCTATCCCGACTCACTTATTTCAATAATTTCGGGCATCAGAAGAAGTGGTGTGGTTATCCCTTTCATTTTTGCAGCCATATTTTTAAAAGAAAAAAATGTGAAAAGGAAAGGTGTATATTTAGCCGGAATTATTGTTGGCGTTTTATTAATGGTAATGGGTAGTTAACAATGTTTTGAGTTTAATATTTCCTGAATTACAACATAAAGAATGACAAACAACACAAAGGGAGTACTTTACGCATTAACAACCATGTTATTTTGGGGGTTTTTAGCCATTGCTTTGAAAATAGCAGTGCGCGAAATTGAACCCTTTACTATTGTTTGGATTCGATTCTCAATAGCATTCATTTTCCTTTTTACCTATTTCCTAATCAGTGATCGCAAACAATTGCGAATACTATTAAAACCACCCCCAAAACTTATTATAGCAGCACTGGCATTAGGTGTAAATTACATCGGTTTTATGTTGGGAATAAAATACACCAGCCCAAGTAACGCACAAGTAATTATTCAAATTGGCCCTATTATTTTGGCCATTGCAGGTGTTGTACTTTTCAAAGAAAAAATCAAAAAAATTCAATTACTTGGATTTGTAGTTGTCATACTTGGATTTGCCTTGTTTTATAGCCAGCAATTGCGAAGTATGTTTTTTACTCCTGCAGACTTTAACAAAGGTGTAATTTTCACAGTAATAGGTGCACTGGCCTGGGTTACCTATGCAATTCTTCAGAAATATTTAGTAAAAGACTATCCCCCACAAACACTTAATTTGTTCCTTTTTGGCTTACCTGCTTTACTATATTTACCCTTAGCCAATTTTGAAAACTTAGGATCGATAAGTATTGCTTGGTGGGGATTATTACTATTCCTTGGAGCGAATACATTAATTGCATACGGTGGCATGACAGCTGCACTTAAGTACCTCGATGCAAACAAAGTAAGTACTATTATTATAAACAATCCCATTATCACCTTTTTAGCCATGGCCATCTTTACATTTTTTGATGTAAGTTGGATTCAACATGAAAACTTTAGCCCTTTGGTTTGGTTAGGAGCAACCTTATTTATAGCAGGAGCATTTGTTGTAGTTCGTTCTGGCAAGAAAAACTAAACCACTATGCATTGAAAATACATAGGTTTAAATGATGAATGAAATTCATGAAAATATGGAGTTTAAATATTAGACACTAGACCTTAGATTAAAAAATGGTCTAATGTCTCAATAGTCCGGTAAGCTTTTGCAATGCACTGATAATAAAACAATTAAAAAAGCAGTAGTTGTTTGTAGAACTCGCTAATATTTAGTGATTTACATTGCGTCTCATTACTCAAATCTCAAAACCTAACGATCTATTGATGTCTAGAATCTAATATCTATTAATCTTTGATTCAATAGTTATAGAAACTAAAGTAACTGCAATAAATTGAAAATCGTTGAAAGCAAACTGCATGGTTTTAACCAGTAACTAGATAATAAACCTTAGAAAATCAAGTCTGACTATTGTCTTGTAATTAAAGGCATTACCAACACAACTTTTATTTTGTGAATATCTTGATCCTATGTTTCAACTTTGTTCGCATGTAATCCTTTACTTTTGACGAATTGTGAATAATCAAACCACCTATATCGATGTAGTTTTGCCTGTTCCTATCGAACAGAGCTTCACCTATCATCTTCCTGACCATATCGACAAGGAGGGTTTAATTGGCTGTAGGGTAATTGTACAGTTTGGAAATCGTAAATTGTATACAGGATTAGTTAAAATAATTCATTACAATCAACCTGCATACGAAACAAAACCAATTGAACTCGTCCTCGACAATTCACCAATAATTAGTCCATTACTTTTCCCCTTTTGGGAATGGATTGCAGCGTATTACATGTGCTCCGAAGGCGAAGTAATGAAAGCTGCTTTACCAACTGGACTTAAACTCGAAAGTCAAACAAACGTATCGTTGACAAAAGATTGGGTTGAAGACGAAAAGCTCACCCCAACCGAAGAATCTGTTTTCCAATTTTTGTACACTCAGGAATCGGCAAGCATTCAACAAATTAACAAACTTACCAAACGTTCAAATGCCTACCCAGTAATAAAATCGTTGTTACAAAAAGGAGCCATTCAGGTTGAAGAAAGAGTAAAGGAAAAAACTCGTCCTAAAACAATAACACACATCAAAATTGTTGATCGGCTAAAAACTGAAGCCGAAATGGAAGTAGCATTTGCAGAATTGGGGCGAGCAAAAAAACAATTAGAACTCCTAATGTGGTTAATTAATGACCTGAATTTTTTCGCTACAACCAATACCAAATCCATTGCAAAAAAAGAAGTACTTCTAAAAAGCAAAACATCTGAAAGTGTACTTAAAGGACTTTCAGAAAGAGGGTACATTGAAATTTTCGACATTGAAGTTGACCGCTTAAAAGAAAAGCTTCAAACCAAAAACATCAGTGAACTAAACATCCACCAAAACAAAGCACTGAATCAAATACACAAAAGTTTTATCGATAAAAATGTAACGCTACTGCATGGAGTTACAGCTAGCGGTAAAACCGAGATCTATATTAAATTAATTGAAGAGCAATTAAAAGCGGGCAAACAAGTATTGTACTTGCTACCTGAAATTGCACTTACCTCACAAATAATTGATCGACTTACTGCTGTGTTTGGCAAGAAAGCAGGAATTTATCATTCAAAGTTTAACGACCCTGAGCGCGTTGAGATTTGGAATAAAGTATTAGATTTTGAGACAACCGACAACCCTAAATATCAACTCATATTAGGTGCACGCTCATCCCTGTTTTTACCCTACAAAAATTTGGGCTTAGTTATTGTCGACGAAGAGCACGAAACCAGCTACAAACAATTCGACCCATCACCAAGGTACAATGCTCGCGATGCAGCAGTTGTTTTGGCAAACCTGCATAAAGCAAAGGTTTTAATGGGAACAGCAACGCCTTCCTTTGAATCGTTTTTCAATACCAAATTAGGAAAATACGGCTATGTAAAACTCGACCAACGACACCACGATATTGCCTTACCCGAAATAGTGATTACCGATCTCAGTCTTGCCTACAAACGCAAACAAATGAAATCCTATTTCACGCCAGAGCTTTTTGCTGAAATGGAAAATGCCTTAGCCAATAAGGAACAAATTATACTTTTTCAGAACAGAAGAGGATTTTCGCCATTCATTCAATGTAAAAGTTGTGGATGGATTCCCAAATGCAAAAATTGCGATGTGAGTTTAACCTACCATAAATACTACAATAATTTACAATGTCATTATTGTGGATACTCACAAAACTTACCTTCGGAATGCGATAATTGCCATTCTACCAATGTGCAAACAAAAGGCTTTGGGACACAAAAAATTGAAGATGAATTAAAAATACTTTTCCCTGAAGTAAAAATTGCACGTTTAGATGTTGATGCCACTCGCTCTAAAACCGGGTATGAAAACATTATTGAAAAATTCACCTCCGGAAAGACTCAAATTCTGGTAGGAACACAAATGATTACCAAAGGCCTAGACTTCGACAATGTAAATGTGGTTGGCATATTAAATGCCGATAACCTATTGAACTTTCCCGATTTTAGATCATTTGAAAGATAATACCATCTTATGGCACAAGTGAGCGGAAGAGCAGGAAGGAAAAACAAACAAGGGAAAGTTATCATTCAAACCTCTCAACCCGATCATCCGGTGCTAAATTTTGTCAAGAAGAATGATTTTGAAGGCATGTTTAACCTATTCATTCAAGAGCGAAAAACATTCATGTATCCTCCATGGTTCAGGCTCATTAACCTAACCATCAAACATAAAAATCGTGAACGCGCTCAAATAGTGCGCGGCACGCCTTTGCTGCGGGCGCTGCTCGCCTTCCTTGCCA
>JAQIBQ010000202.1 GCA_027859005.1 Prolixibacteraceae bacterium
GAGATTCGTTGGCAAGGTATGGGGGTGATGCAGGCCGATCAGATAAAACAAATTATAACTACAAAAGGAAATTAAAGATTTTTTAGTTTGGTGGTTTAGAGAGTTCGCAGTTGGGATCGATTGTTGATTCAAGAAAGCGGACTCTTTTTAATACCAAGAAACTTAAATTGAAAATATAATCAGAATATTTTATTTTGATTGTTCATAAGTAACTGGTGGCGGGGGTGGTTCCCCGCTTTTTTTATGCCTCATTTATTCTTACTTGCTTTTTCTGGATCATGTGAAATTGTTTTGGGGATCCATCACTTCACAATTAGTGGGGATTATTAATCCTAAATTGTAAAATATTACCAGACTGAATCTTAAATTAATAAAGTAAACTTCCTGGGCTCTTTTGTCATATAGCCTATAGCCGGCTAGGCTCTTTGATCACTTCACAATTAGGGTGGATCTAAATTGTTTCAATTCAAACCTTCAGGTTTTTGGTAAATTAATTTCTAAAGCAAATTTACATGAAAATCAAAACCTGATTTTTTTAGAAGTAATCGCAGTAATGCTCAATTATATTTAAAATTATAAGAGGAATATCTATTATTAAATACTACAATTAAATCCCTTCTCTATTTTTATGTTGTCTGTTAAATTCAAATAAATAACATTAATTAAAGAACTAAAATAATGAGAAGTAAATTACTTACGACTTTATCTGCTTACATTTTTTTCACTGTGTTTTTAAGTGTTGTGAAGCCAAATTCAATTAGTGCTCAATCGTATACTAATTGGTATAATAATGCTCAAGAACGTATTGATACCTTGAGAAAAGGAAATTTCGGTTTTCAAATTATCGACAAAAACGGCGAACCATATACAGCAGGCGAAGTAGCTGTTCGTTTGAAAAAACATGAGTTCCCTTTTGGAATTGCTTTTGATTTTTATGAAGGAGCAGGAAGCATGGGAAATAGTTACACTACAGGAGATGTAATTCAAGCTGGAACTGATAGCGAAATATATCAAACAGAAAGATGGAATGATTATCTGGCTTATGCCTTACCTGTTGAAAGCGGTAAAGAATATAAATTGACTTTAAAATTTGCAGAAATATATTTCGATTCTGGTGATTCCCGATTGATTGATGTTGGTGTTGAAGGTGATTTGTTTCTCAGTAGCTATGATGTTTTTGTAGAGGCAGGAGGTAAAAATATAGCAAAGGATACCAGCATAATACTAACAGCTACAGATAATTTTCTGAATATTGAGTTATTCGCAGTGAAGGACAATGTTTCGATTAAAGGAATTGAAATTGAAGAAATTGATGGTTCAACTACAATTCGTATTAACTGTGGTGGATCAGCCTTAACAACAGCTAATGGAAATAGCTATATTACAGAGGATGGGTATTTCGATCCTGAAGTAAATACGGTTTCTTCTAAAGAACAATGGATGCAGGCAGCCATGTATAAGTATTTTAATTACGGAGTTTCAGGCAATTCATTTAAATGGAGCGGCATTCAATCCCAGCACGTTGAACCTAATTATTCAAACTTTGAGAATGCAGTAAAATGGACTCAAAAAGTAGGTTGGGATTTAAGAGCGCATACTTTACTTTGGGGGGGCGACGATGCCCATTCAATGCCCGATTGGATCAGGGAATTGCCAACTCCTGAGGCAATTACTGATACATGTAAAATGAGGGTTACTCGTGAAATGACACGTTATAAAGGAATTATTAAAGAATATGATGTAATAAATGCACCTTTAACTGATCATGCAGATTGGCTGAGGAATACCGTTGGTGATTCAATACTTTGGAACTGCTTTAAGTGGGCGCATGATGCCGACCCCGATGCCGAAATATATATCAATGATTATAATGTAGAATACAATTGGGGGCAAGCTGAAGAATATCGTGACCTTATTCTTAAAATTCAAGAAATGGGTGGGCCATTAACAGGTGTTGGTATTCAAGCCCATTTTTGGGATTGTTGTCGTCCAAATATTAATGAATTAGTTAAAAATTTGAACATTATAGCTGAAGCAGGTTTACCTATGAGGTTAACTGAATATGACTGGGGCACAGATCTTACTGAAAAGGAACAAGTTGAAGACTTTGTAAAAGTGGCAACAATTGCTTTTTCACATCCTTCAGTCAATGGAATGATATGTTGGGGCTTAAGCGACGATGGAGCATGGCGAGACAATACCGGTTTTTTTGATGCTTCACACCAACCTAAACTTGCTGCCGATACTTTGTTGTACTATACCAAAACAAAGTGGGCTACTAACTTCGATTCTGTTATGAATGTCGATCCTTTATTGTTTAACGCTTATTATGGCGATTATGATATTGAAGTTGAAATTGATGGAGAAATTAAAGTGTTTAATATGGCTTGCTTAAAAGAAAACGCCGATTCTGTTTTTACATTAAATGTTTCCGATGCCATTTTGAAAGGACCAGAATTATTATCTGCTGAATTAAATGACGAAAATCAAGTAAAATTACTTTTTAACAAACCAATTGATGGCAATTCAATAAAAAGAAGTGACTTTAAATTCTTTTCAAATAGTGAAATTGGATTGATGGAAATTAACATTGATTCTACGAATGAGAATTTGGTAGTTCTTTCTTTAAGTGAAAATGTAATAAAAGGCGATTATATCTCGGTATCTTATTTTCCGGGAGATTTAATTGCAAAAGATAGTAGCAAAGTTTTAGCTTTTGGTCCAAAGGGTATAGATAATCCTGAAGACAATTCAGATGTTGGAATTCATCAATTAAGTAACGATCTTATAACAGTTTTTCCTAATCCTGCTTCAGACAAGATTAATATCAAATACGAAAATGCACCTTTCTATGTAACTATTTACAATGCAATGGGCATGAAAGTATATACCGATTGGTCAGTTAATGAAACGTTAACTGTAAATGTAAATCAATTTGAAAGAGGAATGTATTTGCTTAAGCTTACAGATGATTGCAATGACATTAATGCTAAAAAAATAATATTGAAATAAAGAAAAAGGGATAAGCAATCTGTATCGATTTTCTATAAAAGAAGAAAAGAATATTCAAGAATAATGAAATAACCTTAAATCAATGATGAAGTATTATTTAATCACATTACTAATTCTAGTAATAAGCACTTATGTAAAGGCTGAAAATAAAGAAGTGAAAAGCCCTGATGGTAAACTCGTTGTTCTTGTTGCTGTTGAAAAAGGTGTACCCGTTTATTCAATTCTTTATAATGGAAAACAATTTTTGAAGCCCTCACCAATTGGATTGAAAACAAATGTGGGTGATTTTACGCAAAACCTTGTTTTAAATAATAAAGTAAATCGCTTACAGATTGATGAAAAATATCAGCTACCAAACATCAAAAAAAGCAAAGTTAATTATCAGGCTAATGAGGGAGTATTTTCTTTACAAAAAGATGGCAAACCAGCTATCGATATAATTTTCAGAGTTAGCAATAATGATGTAGCCTTTAAATACAAGGTTTATCCTCAAAAAGAAAGCCGATCATGTGTGATTAATGAAGAAGCCACAGGTTTTGTTTTTCCTGAAGGAACTACAACTTTCCTGTGTCCTCAAATGAAGCCAATGACAGGTTTTGCCCGCACTGCTCCTAGTTACGAAACATCATATACAACCGATGCTCCAATGGGAACAAACGGCTGGGGCGGTGGCTTTACTTTTCCATGTTTGTTTAAAGTTAACGATATGGGATGGGTGCTAATATCTGAAACAGGAGTGGATAGCCGTTATTGTGGCAGTCGGTTAATTGGAAACGAGGGTGGTTTATATACCATTGGTTTTCCACAGGAAGGTGAGAATAATGGAAATGGCACCTCAAGTCCTGGAATAACCTTAACAGGAGAAACACCTTGGAGAACTATTACTAGTGGAGAAACATTGGCTCCAATTGTTGAGACAACAATTCCTTTCGATGTTGTTGAACAAAAATATAAGGCTTCGCAAGAATATACTTATACCAAAGGTTCATGGAGTTGGGTTATAAAAATGGATAACAATACCACCTTCCCTGTTCAAAAAGAATACATCGATTTTAGCGCTGCAATGGGCTATGGAACCATATTGGTTGATGCACTTTGGGATACTCAAATCGGTCGTGATAAAATTGCTGAGTTGGCAGCATATGGAAAGACTAAAAACGTAGGATTGTATTTGTGGTATAATTCAAACGGATTTTGGAACGATGCACCTCAAAGTCCTAAAGGAATTATGGACAGCCCAATTACACGGAGAAAGGAAATGGCTTGGATGAAAAGCATAGGTGTAAAAGGTATTAAAGTAGATTTCTTTGGAGGGGATAAACAAGTTACCATGAAATTGTATGAAGACATATTATTTGATGCCAACGATTATGGCATAATGGTTATTTTTCATGGATGTACGCTCCCTCGTGGATGGGAACGAATGTATCCGAACTATGCTTCAAGTGAGGCTGTATTGGCTAGTGAGATGCTTCATTTTTCGCAGGGAATGTGTGAGCAGGAAGCCGTAAATGCTAGCATACATCCATTTATTCGAAACACGGTTGGTAGTATGGATTTTGGTGGAAGCGCATTGAACGAATTTTACAATGCGAATAATACTCCAAATAAAGGATCTAAAAGAATGACTTCGGATGTATTTGCATTAGCAACAGCTGTTTTGTTCCAAAGTAGCGTTCAGCATTTTGCCTTGGCTCCCAATAACCTTACCGATGCTCCCAAATGGGCTGTTAACTTTATGAAAGAAGTTCCTTCAACATGGGATGAGGTTAAGTACATTGATGGTTATCCAGGAAAATATGTTGTGTTTGCACGTCGTAAAGGCGATAAATGGTACATAGCAGGCATTAATGCTCAAAAAGAAACTTTGAATTTGAAAATAAAACTTACGATGATACCTGCTGGTGTAGAGTTCAAACTTTACAGCGACGATGCACAATTGAATGGTACAGTAAAAACGTTTAAAATGAATAATAAGCAAGAAATTGAATTCTCGATTCCTTGTAATGGTGGTGTTGTAATCGTAAACTAAAACTGAATTTAATGTAAAAGAAATATTTAGTTGTAATTACACTTTTGACAATACATGGTTTTTTAACTGCACAAAACCTCCCCGCAGTTATCG
>JAQIBQ010000211.1 GCA_027859005.1 Prolixibacteraceae bacterium
CTTCAACTACATCGCAAAACAAAAAAAAATCAATTATAAATTCTCTAGCAATGTTGATTCATTTTTTATGGCTTTCGATTCGGATAAGTTAGACAAAGTAATAAGCAATCTGTTATCTAATGCATTCAAAAATACCGATGAAAATGAAAGCATTGAATTGATCGTTGATATCGACAATACAAAATCGAATAAACTAGACAAATTCATTATACTGAAAGTAGTCGATTCTGGAAACGGAATTTCTGAAAAGGATCTCCCCCACATCTTCGATCGTTTTTATATGGTTTCAAATCCTAACACATCATCACAAGGTACTGGAATCGGATTAACTCTAAGCAAAGAGCTGGTTGAATTGCATAATGGTACCATACAAGTTAATTCGGTTCTTGGGAAAGGCTCTGAATTCATTGTACAAATCCCATTAAAAATTGAAGAAGAACCCTCAATTAAAAGTCAAATAAACGAGAACAATGACGAATTTGATGATCCTAGCCGCGATAATACGTTGAATAAAGAAACTAGCAAAGTTCTAATTGTTGAAGACGATGTAACTCTTCTAGAGTTTTTGAAACATGAACTACAAAATACTTATAAAGTATTTACCTCCAAAAATGGAAAAGAAGGTTTTGATATTGCTATGGCCGAATCTCCTAATTTAATTATTAGTGATATTATGATGCCTGTAATGGATGGTATAGAATTTTGCAAAAAAATTAAAGAAGAATCTCGAACAAGTCACATTCCAATCATACTTTTAACGGCAAGACATTCACAGGAAAAAGTGTTGGAGGGAATTCAGTCTGGTGCCGATGCATATGTTCAGAAACCTTTTAACCTTCAACTATTGTTATCTCGAATTTCAAATTTGCTTAATCTAAGCAAACACCATTTTGAAAAATTCGAAAATGGTACAAGCTTGCTATTTGAAAACGAAGCCATTGAAAGCCGCGATCAGAAACTAATTCAAGATATAATAAACATTATTTTAGAAAATATAACGAACGAAAAAATAAATGCAAAATTCATTGCCGATAATTTGCACATGAGTCGTTCATTGGTTTACATCAAAATTGAGGCTATTTCAGGGAAGACGGTTAATGAATTTATTCGAAACATTCGTTTAAAAAAGTCAATTGAATATCTAAAAACAAATGAATTAACCATTACCGAAATTGCTTATTCGATTGGCTTTAGTAGCCAATCATACTACACACGCTCTTTTGTAAAACAATACGGTTGCTCTCCAAAAAAATATCAACAAAACAACCTTTGATAAACTCTATCAAATAGCTGCTTTCCCAGCACAGCTTAAGTTTATGTTTCAAAATCTCATCGATTTTCAATTCACTATATAATCCAGATAAAAACTCAAACGTCCCGTTTTTTTATACCATTTGCGATTATGAATGGGCTATAAATTGTTTTAGATATTTTGGGTTTAGGCTAGGCAAAAAATATAGGCATAGCCGAAGCTACGGCGATATTTTTTAACGAAGCATAAACCCAAAAGAATGAAAGAATATGGCTCATTCATTGTGGTAAATGGTTTTAATGGTATATGTAGTTGTAGTTCTTTAATAACCTGAGTTCTATTTAAATTTTCGAATTCAGGTTAATAAACAATAATCAATTGATTTTGGATAATAATACATGTATAAAGCGCAAGTTTGAAATATGTTTGTAACTATAATTGACCTATTACAACAATAAGAGTGACAATGAAACAAGCATGTCTTTTTTATTCAAAAACAAGATTGATTAGCACATGCAAGTTTCATTTCACTTAAACAACCAATTAAAACCACATGAAAAAAGCAGCTCTTTTAATCTTTTTTATAAGCTTTTATCTTTCTAACTATGCTCAGCAAATTAGCGAACTCTTAGTTGGCACAAATGTTTGGTACTACTCCCCTAGTGAAAAAGTTTGGGATCTGACCAAAGAATGTGGAGTGAAAACAATCCGAATTGGAGGCCATGCCTACGACAAAAAACTTCCTGAAAAAGAAATACTATTAGATTGGGTGCTGAAGATTCAAAAATTAGGAGCCGAGCCTATACTTCAGGTTTCGCAATACGACACACCGGAAAAAGCAGCCGAATTGGTTCGTTTCTTTAACATTGAAAAACCCAATGGAGTTCAAGCAATTAAATTATGGCACATAGGAAATGAACCTTGGTTACAAGCCAATCGGCCAGCACTCGATTCGATGGGAATGCGAGTTGAAAGTTATTTCAAACCTATTGCAACTGCAATGAAAGCC